>NZ_JBYTAG010000005.1:0-150657 GCF_058787995.1 Cupriavidus sp. FW305-27 | reverse complement strand
CCCCGGCGCAGGCGGGGGCGGGCGGCGGCGTGCCATGACATGGCATGTTGGCGGCCCACGTGAGAGCACCAAGCCTTCCAAGCCAGGGTGATGCAGCGCGGTGCACGGTCCGAAGGAGCAGTTCAATCAGGCCGATCGACTCACCTGATCGGTTGCCCGATGGCAAGGAGGTTGCCCTCGCTGTCTCTGAACCAGGCACCTTTCTCGCCCAGGCCACCCTTGGACGGGTAGTTCCCCTGGACCTCGGCGATCCCGTTGATGGTCTTGAGGCCGGGAAGATCGTATTCTTCGAACACGACTCCCAGCTGCCGCAGCTCGCTAACGGTTGCCTGGATGTCATCGACCTCCCAGGCCATTTGTGTGTGATTGCCAGAGGCCGAGCCAGCCGACTCGAAAAGTACGAAGTAGCTGTTGCCGCACTTGTAGCGCAGGCCGCCGGGCCGTTCCTCAACTGGCTCAAGACCGAGCTTGCTCGAGTAGAAGGATCTCGCTCGCGCGAGGTCTTGCGCAGGAATCCTGGCCGCGACGTCACTGTTCTGAAGCATGGGAAACCCTCCTGGTCAAGGCTGGACCTGTGACTAGCTTAGGCGTGGGACGGGCGCTAGAGAAAGGGGTAGCAGCATGACGGTACTGGTTTTGGGATTGCTCATTTTTCTGGGTTCGCACTCGGTACGCATGGTTGCCGACCCATGGCGCACCGCGCAGATTGCCAGGCTCGGCCCCCGTCGCTGGAAAGGCTTGTACACCCTGGTTTCGATTGCCGGCCTGGCGCTGGTTGTCTGGGGCTACGGCCTGGCCAGCGCGGATCCTGTGATGGCCTGGACGGCGCCGGTGTGGGGGCGGCACGTTGCCGCATTGCTCACGATCCCGGCCTTTGTGCTGATTGCGGCGGCCTATGTGCCTCGCAACCGCATCAAGGCTGCGCTTGGCCATCCGATGCTGGCAGGCGTGCAGGCCTGGGCCCTGGGGCACCTTCTTGCCAACGGAACACTCGCGGCAGTGGTGCTGTTTGGCGCGTTCCTGGCGTGGGCGGTGGCGGACTTCGTGTCAGCGCGCCGGCGGGACCGGGAAGCAGGAACCAGCTACCCGGCCGGGACACCTGCGCGCGATGCGATGGTGGCGGTCGTCGGGCTGGCAGGCTGGGTGCTGTTCGGATTCGTGCTTCACGAATGGATGACTGGCGTGCGGGCGTTCGGATAGGCGAAGAATCTGGTCGTCAGCAGGACAGGTCGGGCAGCGCCTCATCCCGGCAGCGCAAAGGGATTAAACCCGGTCCGTTGATAGCCCTCCGCCGTCACAGCATCGTCCAGCGCCAGGGAGGCAAGGTCATCGGCCACGGCCTCGGCCTGCGGGTCGCGTTCCAGTGAGATCACCTTCAGGTAACCGTGGCACACCCCGCAGCTTTCGGCGCGCACCGTAGCTTCGGCGGTGTCGAAGCTGAGGTAGTCAAGCTCCGAGGCTTCGCCGCAGTTGGTGCATTTCGCCCGCACCATGTGCCACTGGCTCTCGCAGAGCGCGCAATGCAGATAGCGCATGCCCTGGCGGTCGCCGATCAGGATCAGGCTTGCCACGGGGGCAGTGCCGCAGACCGGGCAGGATGCGTGCTCGGCCGGGCCGCTGTCGGGCACGGGCGCCGCCCGCGCGGCGCTGGCACATTGCAGCGAGAGCGCAGCCCAGAGGAAGGGCGCGATTGCTGCCGGCACCGCATCAAAGCGGCCCTCGGTCAGCGCCTGGGCGGCGCCAAGGCGCGCATCCGCAGGGAGGGCGCGCAGCGCCGCAAGATGCGGGGCGACCGGGGCGGGAACATCGTGCGCGAGCCGCTCGATCAACCGATCAAGCAGGGCGCCCCAATGCCCCTCCTGCGGGATGGCCCTGGCGTCTGCCGGGGCGGACACATCGGCCTCGGCCACAAGCGATGCCTGCACCTCGGCCACGCGGGCGGCCAGGCGCAGGTAATCGGCAAGGTCGTGCCCTTCGGCCAGCGCGCGCAGGCGTGCGGCGCGGCGGCTGTAAAGACCGGCAAGGTCTGGCTGGATCAGCGGCGTGAAATGCCGGGAGGCCTCGTCCGATAGCAGTGTTCCCGGCGTGGCCTGATGCTGGTTCATGCCTCGTTCCCCTTCGCTTGCGCCGCTTTCGACTCCTTTGCCTGCAACTCGCCATACCAGCGGTCATGGTGCTGCCTGGCCCAGGCGCGCGAGACGTAGCCCGTCACCATGCCGGTGATCGAGCCGCGGACCCAGATCGCCAGATAGATGTGGCCCACGATCAGCAGGATCAGGCCGATCCCCGCGACGGAATGGGCCAGGATCGCCAGGCGGAGCACGGGAATCGGGAAATACTCGGCGAAATAGGCGCGCCACATGATCAGGCCGGAGACCAGCAGGGCCAGGATCGAAGCCATAATGAGCCAGAACAGCACCTTCTGGCCGGCGTTGTACTTGCCGATCTGCAGCGGTTCGCCACCATGCTGGTTCAGCAGCACTTCCCTGGCGCGGCGGAACCAGATCGCGTCGGTGCGCGCGGGCATGTTGTGGCCGACAAAGCGCCAGAACATGTAGCACAGCCCCGCGAACACCGCGATGCCCAGGAACGGGTGGAGCAGCCGTGCCATCTGCGGCGTGCCAAGGAAGCCGCTCAGCCAGCTCACCGTCGGGAAGAACCACGAGATTCCCGAAACCGCCGCAAGGAAGAAGCAGAGCACGATCGCCCAGTGACACAGCCGCTCGGCGAATTTCGTGCGCAGGATCCTGTCGTTGTTGGTCGCCATTTCCGGTCTCCGCTTATGCTGCGCCGTCAGTCGGGGCGTCGTGTTCGTCTGATTCGGTGATGTTGGGGCCGACCGCCATGAAATGCGCCGCCATGCCCACGACCGCCGCCGCGCCGACGAAGCCGGCTACGGGTTTCAGGCCATCCTTCCAGCCGGAGACCACCGAGCTGATCTCCGGGTCCTTCGGCAAGCCCGCGTAACGCTTCGGGTCGTCGGCATGTTGCAGCACATACATCACGTGGGTGCCGCCGACCCCCGCCGGGTCATACAGGCCGGCCCTGGCATAGCCGCGCTCATTCAACTCGGCCACGCGCTCGCCGGCAAGGGATTGCATCTCTGCCTTCGAGCCAAAGGCGATGGCGCCGGTCGGGCAGGTCTTGACGCAGGCAGGCTCCTGCCCGACCGAGACGCGGTCCGAGCACAGCGTGCACTTGTAGGCCTTGTTGTCCAGCTTGGAAATACGCGGCACGTCGAAGGGGCAGCCCGCGACGCAATAGCCGCAGCCGATGCACAGGTCGGACTGGAAGTCGACGATGCCGTTGGCGTACTGGACGATGGCGCCCGGCGCCGGGCAGGCTTTCAGGCAGCCGGGATCCTCGCAATGCATGCAGCCGTCCTTGCGGATCAGCCATTCCAGCTTGCCCGCCTGGTCCTCATGCTCGGTGAAGCGCATCAGGGTCCAGGTGTTGGGCGACAGGTCGCGCGGATTGTCGTAGACGCCGACATTCTCCTGCACGTCGCCGCGCAGGTCGTTCCATTCGTTGCAGGCGACCTGGCACGCCTTGCAGCCGATGCAGATCGACACGTCGATCAGCTTGGCCACTTCCATCTGATGGTCGCGGATACGAGGGGCGGGTGTCAGCTCCGACGAGGCCGAGCTACGGATGATGTTCTGCGAGTTCATGTTTGCGCTCCCGCCACTTTTTCAATGTTTACAAGGAATGCCTTGAATTCCGGCGTTTGCGAATTGGCGTCGCCGACACCGGGCGCAAGCGTGTTGGCGAGATAGCCCTTGCGGGTCGCCCCCTCGAAGCCCCAATGGCAGGGGATGCCGATCTGATCGACCGCCTGCCCGGCCACCCGGAGCGTGCGCATGCGCTTGGTCACCACGGCCTTGGCAGTGATATGGCCGCGCTTGGTCGTGATCTTCACTGTGTCGCCATGCGCGATGCCCTTGTCCGCGGCCAGCTTTTCGCCGATCTCGACGAATTGCTCGGGCTGGAGCATGGCGTTCAGGTGCGAGTGCTTGGTCCAGTGGCGGAACAGTTCCGTGATGGAATAGGTCGTGGCGACATAGGGGAACTCGGTGCGGTTGCCCATCCGCTGCGCATCGTTCTGGAAGATGCGGGCGGTCGGGTTGTGCGTGACCTTGTCGTGCAGGGGGTTCTTGGCGATCGGGCTTTCAACCGGCTCGTAATGCTCGGGGAAGGGGCCGTCGGTCATGCCGCCGACGGAGAACAGGCGCCCGACGCCTTCGGGCAGCATGATGAAGGGTCCGACGGGCGTGCCGGGCGCCGCAGTGAGCGGAAAGTCGGGCACGTCAGCGCCCACCCATTTCTCGCCGTTCCAATGCAGGATCTGGCGCTTGGGGTCCCAGGGGTTCCCCATCTCGTCCATCGAGGCGCGGTTGTAGAGGATGCGGCGGTTCGCGGGCCACGACCAGGCCCAGCCCGGCGTGTTGCCCAGGCCGGTGTCGGTGTTGTCGCGCCTGGCCATCTGGTTGCCCGCCTCGGTCCAGGAACCGGCGAAGATCCAGCAGTAGCTTGAGGTGGTGCCGTCGTCGCGCAGTTGGGCGAAAGAATCCAGCAACTGGCCCTTGCGCAGGATCTTCTTGCCGGTCTCGTCGAACACGTCTGCCAGCGCGTAGCCGTTGGCTTCCTTGGCCATTTCCTCGGGATGCGGGCTGTGCGGATCGTGATAGGTCGCCTCGTCCCAGGTCATGTGCAGCACCTGTTCCGGGCAGGCGCCGCCTTCCTTCTCGTAGAGCCGCCGCAGCTCCATCATGATGCCGCCGAGGATGGCCGGGTCATGACGCGCCTCGCCCGGCGGCTGCTGGCCCGCGTAGTGCCATTGCAGCCAGCGGCCGGAGTTCACGACCGTCCCGTCTTCCTCGGCAAAGCAGCTCGACGGCAGCCGGAAGACCTCGGTCATGATCTCTTCGGTCTTGACGTCGTTGAACTTGCCTTCGTTGCGCCAGAAGTTGGAGGTCTCGGTCACCAGCGGGTCGATGACCACGAGGAACTTCAGTTTCGACAGCGCGGCCGAGGTCTTGTTCTTGTCAGGCATCGCCGCCAGCGGGTTGAACCCCTGGACGACATAGCCGTTGACCTTGCCCTCGTACATCAGGTCGAAATAGGCCAGCATGTCGTAGCTGCGGTCCCATTTCGGCAGCAGGTCGAAGGCCCAGTTGTTTTCCGCAGTGGCATGCTTGCCGAACAGGTTCTTCTGCAATGAGACGAAGAACTTGGGCAGGTTCTTCCAGTAGTTCACCTGATCGGGCAGCACGGCCTTGGGCGTGGCATCGGCCAGGTATTGCTTCAGGGTCTGCTGCCTGTCGGCGGGCAGGTCCATGTAGCCCGGCAGCCGCACCGACAGCAGGCCAAGGTCGGTATAGCCCTGGATGTTGGAATGCCCGCGCAGCGCATTGACGCCGCCGCCGGACATACCGACATTGCCCAGCAGCAGCTGGATCATCGCGGCGCCGCGGATGATCTGCGCGCCACCGGTGTGGTGCGTCCAGCCGAGTGCGTAAAGCCAGGTCAGGGTCTTGTCCTTCGCCGAGCACGAGCCGACGATCTCGGCGATCTGCAGGAAGTCGGCCTTGCGGACGCCGGTGATCTCCTCGACCTTCTCGGGCGTGTAGCGTGACACGTGCTGCTTCAGCAGGCTCAGCACGCAGCGCGGATGGCGCATCGAGGGATCGCGTTTCGCGTTCCCCGCCGCGTCCAGCTCATAGTTCCAGGAGGATTTGTCGTAGACGAGCTTCTGCGGATCGAAGCCCGAGAACAACCCTTCGTCGAAGCCGAAATCCTCGCGTACGATCAGCGACGCGTTGGTGTACGCGCGTACATAGTCGTGCTGGATCTTGTCGTGCTGCAGCAGCCAGTTGACCATGCCCATCAGGAATGCCGTGTCCGACCCCGCCCGGATCGGTGAGAAGATATCGGCAACCGAGGCGGTGCGGTTGAAGCGCGGATCAATGACGATGACCTTGGCCTTGTTCCTGATCTTGGCCTCGATCACCCACTTGAAGCCGACCGGATGGGCCTCGGCCGGGTTGCCGCCCATGACGATGACGACATTGGCGTTCTTGATGTCCACCCAGTGATTCGTCATCGCGCCGCGCCCGAAGGACGGCCCCAGCGCCGAAACCGTTGGCCCGTGGCACAGGCGCGCCTGGCAGTCCAGCGCCAGCATGCCCAGCGATCGGGCAAACTTGAAGTCGAGAACCCCGGTTTCGTTAGATGCCGCCGACGAGGCGAGCATGCCCGAACTGAGCCAGCGGTTGACCAGCTGGCCCTTGTCGTTGCGCGCGATGAAGTTCTTGTCGCGGTCGTCCTTCAGCAGGCGGGCGATGCGCCTGGTCGCATCGTCCCAACTGATGCGCACCCACTCCTTTGATCCCGGCGCGCGATATTCCGGATACTGCAACCGGTTCTTCGAATGGACGATGTCCAGCAGCCCGGCGCCCTTGGGACAGAGCGAACCACGGCTGACCGGGTGATCGGGATCCCCCTCGATGTGGAAGATGCGGGGCTTCGCGTTCCTGGCGCCGTCACCCAGCGAATACATCAGCAGGCCGCACCCGACCGAGCAATAGGTGCAGTTGTTGCGCGTCTCTTTCGCACGCAGCAGCTTGTAGGGGCGCACGCCGGCAGGCGCCTGCGCCCAGGCAGTACCCAGGCCCAGCGCCGAGGCCGAGACGGCAACAGATCCAAAGCCAAGGATCTTGAGGAACTGCCGACGTCCGATATTGGTGGTGTAGGTCATCGTGGTCTCATCGTCATTTCTTCTTCCGCCCATCCCTGCTGCCAGGGGTGGGGGCGATCGCATTCGAGACCCGCAGCTTCATTTGGGCGCACGTATCCTCGGGGCGTCCGGATCGCGATCGATCACGGAGATGCCCCGTCCGGCACGTCCCTGAGGTGCATGCGCAAGAGGATGACCAACCACAAATGACGTCGCGGCGCCGGTCACGACGCGACGTCATCCGTGCCGGTTTTCCGCGCGCACGGCTCCACGAGCGGAGGAATGCCGCTCAGGTTCGAATGCAGACTAATTTGGATAAGCGATGAGAATGAGCCCGAAACGCCCTGCGGATTGCCCTGCAGATGCGCGGCCCCACCGGGGCACGACGTCGGGACGGGTATCGCTCGCTGAGGAGCGTAGCACGACCGGCCGATTACTCCAAATAGGGGAAAGTCCGGTTCGGCGCGGGCGGCTCATGCCCCAAGGAAGCGTCACGCTTGACTTCCATGCTGGCCGTTTCTACCAATGATATTGAACAGAACGGCAATTGGCCTGTGCCGCTGGCATTCCTGCATGCGGCGAGGGCTTGAAGATCTTTGCACTCCATGGGCTGGCAGAGGCCAGATGAGTGATGACGCAAGAGCTGACATTTCGCGCCCTGCTGTACCGCTACTTCTTCTTCGGCTGGCTGTACCGGGACGCCAGCAAGGGCAACCGCGCTGAACGAGCCCTCGCCTGGCATTTCAACAAGGCGCGCGCGCATTGGCTGCTAACCTACATGCGGCGCTGGCTCTGGTGCGGTGTCTGCTGCTATGGGCTGGGTAGCGTGGTGGAGTTGGTGCTGTCCGCGCCTGCGCTGTCAGCACTCTTCTACGTGCCCGGAGCGCTCTGCGTGCCGGTCAATGTTGTCATCGTGGTGCTCTGGGTCGGCCTGAAGACGCTGCCCGGGCCGCTGTAAGCGGCGACCGGCTGGGCTGGCATCCGGCTGCGACGCCAGGAATGGCGCATGGGCGACCACTTCGCCCCCTCAATCCGCCGTTGCGCCCGACCGTTTCACGACTGTCGCCCACTTCCGAATCTCGCTATCCACAAACTTCCCCGTCTCAACCGGAGTCATCGGCATCGGCTCCGACCCGCGATCCGTAATGAACTTGTGCAGTTCGGGCGATTGCAGTGCCTTCACCGTCTCCGCATTGAGCTGATTGACGATTGCCGGCGGCGTGCCCGCGGGCGCCATCATCACCGCCCATCCAAGCGCTTCGAAACCCGGTACGCCTTCCTCACGCACGGTTGGCACCGACCGCAACTGCGGCACGCGCTTTGACGTTGTTACAGCAAGCGGCACGGCCTTGCTGGTCTGGATCAGCGGCAGGGCGGCGGTCACGGAATCGACCATCAGCGGAATCTGGTTGCCCAGGAAATCCGCCTGCGCGGGGCCGCTGCCCTTGTAGGGAATATGCACGATAAACACGCCGGTCTGCGCTTTGAGCATCTCGGCAGACAGGTGCTGCGTGCCGCCGATGCCAGCGCTGGCATAGCTGTACTTGCCCGGTGCGGCCTTGGCCTTGGCGATCAGGTCGCGCAATGACGTGAAGCCCGATTGTGGCGTAGCCAGGAACACCAGCGGCACCGAGAACACACCCGAGATCGGCGCGAAGTCCTGACGCGGATCGTAATTGGTCTTCTTGTACAGCGTCTGGTTGATGGCCATCGCGCTGCCGCCCATGACGAGCGTGTAGCCGTCTGCCGGGGCTTTCGCGGCCACTTCCATGCCGATGTTGCCGCCGGCGCCGGCGCGGTTTTCCACCACGATTGACTGGCCTAGCTGCTTGCCCAGCCTCTCGGCCAGGGCGCGCGCGAAGATGTCAGTGGCCTGTCCGGGCGGGAACGGCACGATCAGCTTGATGGGGCGGTCCGGATAGGCGGCGTGGGCGGTGCTGGCGACGGCCAGCAGCAGCGCAACAATGTGTTTGCTCGACGGCTTCAACGGAATCTCCTCGAATGATTGTCGGTGTGTGACGAGGCGCCCGGATCCCGGAAGAGGGCAAGGTGACGCGCGCGTCTAATATCGATGTTATGGGTCAAATGCCTGGGCGCGCACCGCGCTTCGCCCGGCCCCAGGATCAACTGTCAAATTTTATTGAACATTTTGTCAATGTGAAGAGGGATTGTATAGCGCATTTATCCAAGCAAGAATGCTAGGCTGACCGCGATGGGGACCTTTCACGCCCGAGGAAGAGCTTCTGCTTCCTTCTGTCGCACCGTCGTCGGCGATGCGCTGAGTCTTCATCGCCGGTACCGACGTTCGGGATTCCGGCACGCGCCATCCTGCGTGCTGCGCTATGTGGCAGCCCTGCCGGCATCGCGTGACGCCAGCCCGACATAAGCTACGATTATTCACAGACGGCTCGTGCCTCGAAACAGCCCATGGAGACCAACAATGCAGACGCCTGATCAATCCCAAGGCATCGATTTCCCGCTTGAGGGCGTGCGCGTACTCGACTTGTCGCGCGTGTTTGCGGGGCCGCTGTGTGGTCAGGTACTGGCCGATTTCGGCGCAGAGGTGGTCAAGGTGGAGCACCCCGGCCGCGGCGACGACACGCGCGACTGGGGCATGCGCATCGGCAAGACCGAGACCACCTACTACAACAGCATGAACCGCAACAAGCGGTCCATCACGCTGGATCTGCAGAGCAAGGAAGGCGTGCAGATTGTCTACGACCTGCTGCCGCAGTTCGACGTGGTCATCCACAATTTCAAGACCGGCGGGGCCGAGAAGCTGGGCCTTGGCTACGAACAGCTCAAGGCGATCAAGCCCGAGCTGATCTACTGCGCGGTTTCCGGCTACAACACCAGCGGCCCCGAGGCCAAGCGTCCCGGCTACGACCTGGTGATCCAGGGTGAGGCCGGCCTCATGGCGCTCAACGGCGAAGCCGACACGCCGCCGCTGAAGTTCGGCGTAGCCGTGGTGGACCTGATGACCGGCATGTATGCCGCGCAGGCGGTGCTGGCTGCCTTGTTCCGCCGCGAGCGCAAGGGCAAGGGCCAGCTGATCGAGATGGCGCTGTACGACTGCGGGCTGATGGTCACCGGCTACTACGGCCTGGACGCCATGCTGCTCGGGCGCGACCCCGCCCGCTATGGCAATGCCCATCCGTCCATCGTGCCCTATGGCATGTTCGAGTCCGCCGATGGCCCGCTGATCATCGCGGTGGGCAACAACAGCCAGTTCGACAAGTTCTGCCGCCAGGTCATCGAGCGTCCGGACATCGTCGAGGACCCGCGCTATGCCACCAATGTGGAGCGCGCCAGAAACCGCGAGACGCTGACCCCGCTGATCACGGGCCTGATCCGCAGCTTTGCGCGCGACCTGCTGCTCGAGCGCATGACCGCCTGCGGCATTCCCTGCGGCAAGGTGGCGGGACTGCACGAGGCTTTGACCAGCGAACGGACCCGCGAGGGCGGTCTGCTGCGCGAGATGCCCCATCCCGTGGCAGGCAGCACGCACGTGTTCGCGCCCCCATATCGTCTGGATGGCCAGCGCCTGCCGATCCGCAACGCGCCGCCCACGCTGGGCGAGGGCACGCGGGCGGTACTGCAGAACCTGCTGCAGATGAGCGATGAGCAGTTGCAGGACCTGCAGGCCCGCGGCGTGCTGACGCTGCCCGAGGCACCGCAGCAAGCCTGAGTATTCGCGCCGCGCGGACGCTCATGGGCGTCCGCGCAGCCCTGCCCGGCAAGGGGGGCTTGGGTTCCCTTGCACTGATTCAAACTGGAACAACATCGTGCGCACTCGAAATTTCACCCGTATGGTCCACTCCCGGCGTCGTGCCATTCTGGCCCTGGCCGCAGTGCCGCTGCTCGCCGGCAGCGCTTTCGCGCAATCCTGGCCCAGCAAGCCGATCAAGCTTGTCGTGCCGTTCCCGCCGGGCGGGCCCACGGATACGGCGTCGCGCATCGTCGGCCAGAAGCTGGCCGAGCGCCTGAAGCAGCCCGTCGTGGTCGAGAACCGCGCCGGTGCATCGGGTTCCATCGCTGCCGCGCAGGTAGCCAAGAGCGCGCCTGACGGCTACACGCTGATGATGCTGGCCACGCCCACGCTGCTGGCGCCGCACCTGTACAAGAAAGCGGGCTACGACACGACCAAGGACTTCACGCCCGTGGCCACGGTCTATGACCTGCCGATCGTGGTGGTGGTCAACCCGACGCTGCTGCCCAACGTGACCGACCTGCCCAAGCTGATCGCACAGGCCAAGGCACAGCCGGGCAAGCTCAACTACACCAGCTCCGGCGCGGGCAGCTTCGGCCACCTGAGCATGGAACTGCTCAAGCAGATGGGCGGCTTCGAGATGCAGCACGTGCCCTACAAGGGCGGCGTGCCCGCCATCAGCGACACCCTCGGTGGCCAGGTCCCGATCATGTACGCCGACCTCGTCGCCGCGCTGCCGCACATCCAGGCGGGCAAGCTGCGCGCCATCGCGGTCGGCTCGCCGCAGCGCGTGAGCATGCTGCCGGACGTCAAGACCATTGCCGAGCAAGGCTTCAAGGGCTACGACGCCGTTTCCTGGGGCGGCCTGCTGGCGCCGCCGGGAACGCCCAAGGAGGTGGTGGACCGCGTGTCGGGCGAGGTCGGCAAGATCCTGGCCGACAAGGATGTACAGGACAAGTTGCTGAAGGCCGGCGCCATTGCCAACTACCAGGCGCCGGCGCAGATGGGCCAGCGCATCCAGCAGGACTATTCCAAGTGGGGCAAGGTGATCCGCGAGAAAGGCATCGCGGTCGAGTAAGCGTCTGCAAGCCGGGCACGCTGCAATGGCGTGCCCGGTGCCAGTTGGCGAGGTTGGAGTGGCCTTCGCCGCGGGAAGTGGGTGCCACGGGCTACCAGGAGTCTTCCCCCGACACTTCTCATTTGCTCTTCAATCCGTTTGCCTTCTGCGCGTTCTCCAGGGCTTGCTTGTTGCACGCCAGCCCTATAACTCTCAGTCAGATTCCATATTGGAATTTAAATAATGGCCTCGGTAAAGTGGTGCGCACAAGGTGCAGGACGCCGTTGTCCTGACCAGCACACTGAGGAGACCAGGCCATGCCAGGCAACACCGAGCAGCAAGCGCAGGCAACATCGCACGCCGGCGACAAGCAGAGCGCAGTCCGGCGCTATGAAGTAACGCGCTCGGCGGCGATCTCCATCGAGGTCTACGAGCTGGGTGCCGGCCCGGCCATCGTCTTGCTGCCGTCGCTCGGCCGCGGCGCAACTGACATGCTGGAACTGGCCGAGCCGCTTGCGGCTGCCGGTTATCGCGTGCTCTGCCCGGAGCCGCGCGGCAATGGCCGCAGCGTCGGCCCGCTTGCCGACAAGACGTTGCACGACTGGGCAGGCGATATCGCGGCCGTGATCGAGCATGCCGGCCAGGCGCCGGTCGTGATCGTCGGGCATGCCCATGGCAACTGGATCGCCCGCACCGTGGCCAGCGACCGGCCCGACCTGGTGCGCGCGCTGGTCCTGCTGGCCGGCTCGGCGGGCAAGGTGCCGAAGGACGTCGATGCCGTGCCGATTCCGCCGGAGGTACGCGCCCAGATCGAGCGCTGCGGCGATACCAGCCTGCCGGACGCGGTGCGCCTGGAAAGCCTGCGCGCCGTATTCTTCGCGCCGTGCAATGATCCTGCACCGTGGCTGCAAGGCTGGAACACGGAGCTGATGACGATGCAGACGCTGGCTCAGAAGCGCACACCGGTCGATGACTTCTTCGCTGGCGGCAACGTGCCGATCCTGAATGTGCAGGCTGAGTACGATGTGATTGCACCGCAGCGCTATGCCAATGTGCTGCGTGACTACCTGGGTGAGCGCGTGACCAACCTCACCATCCGCGATGCCGCGCATGCCTTGCTGCCGGAGCGGCTGGACGAGGTTGTGGCGGCGATCATCGACTATGTGGCTGCGCTGTCTCCGGCGCGAAGCACGGTGGCTTGAAGGCGGCATGACGGTGCCGAGATGCGGCTTAGTAGCCGATCGGTTCGCTCATCACTTCGCTCACGACCCGCATGACCAGATCGCTGGGCGCCTGCTCACGCCAGATTGCATAGAGCTGGATGTGGCCAGCGGTCTGGCCGATCTCGCGGAACACCACGCCTGGCAGCCCGGCGCGGGCGTAGGAACGCGGCACCAGCGCCACGCCCAGGCCGAGCTTGACCATCTGGAAAGTGGTCAGCGGATTGCGCGCCGTATGCGCAATGACGGGACTGAAGCCGGCATGCAGGCATGAGGCGATCATGCCGTCGAACAGCGCCGGCGCGTGCTCACGCGAGAATGCCACCAGCGGCACGCCCTCGAGGTCGCGGAGCGCCAGCGCCGGCCTTGCGGCGAGTTCGTGGCCCTCGGGCACGACGATAGTGAAATACTCGGTGAAGATCGGCGTCTTGCCGAGGCCGCTGCGCGTCGGGATCGAATGCACGATGCCGATATCGAGCTTGCCCTGCATCACGGCATGCGCCTGGTCGGCCGAGCCCATGTCGGTCACGGCGATATGCAGTCCGGGAAAACGCTCTGCCATGCGCGTCAGGATGGTAGGCAGCACATGGAAGATGCCTGACGTCACCATGCCGATCTGCAGTGTGCCGATGTCGCCGGCCGCCGTGCGCCGCGCGGTGGTCACGGCTACGCGCACCTGTTCGAGCACGGCGCGGCAGTCTGCCTGGAAGGCACGGCCCGCGTCGGTCAGGCGGACTTCCCGGCGATTGCGCACCAACAGCTCCACGCCCATCTCGTCTTCCAGTGCCTTGATTTGCTGGGAGAGCGGTGGCTGCGACATGTGCAGCCGCACCGCCGCCTTGCTGAAGTTCAACTCATCCGCGACGGTCACGAAATAGAGCAGTTGCCGGAGTTCCATGGTGCTGATTTCCTTGCGGGACAAGGTACTAGGATAGCCGCAACCAACCCGGGGTAGCGCGCTGCCGTGTCATATGCCAGCCCTATAACTCATGGTGCGAAACAGTATTGGACGGTCTGCCGGCCCGTCCCTACAGTGGCCTGCATAGCGCGGCGGCATGCGGACGAAAGGATCCGGAAGCCTTTGGAGACCGCGCAAAAACCAAGGAGACAGCCATGAACAGGACAGGCAGAACAGGGCGGCGTGCGGCGCTGGGTGGGATCGGCGCGATCGCGATGATGGCCATGATGGTCGGATCGCAGCCGGCGGCGTTCGCGAGCGAGGCGTATCCCAATCGCCCGATCAAGATGATCATCCCTTACACCCCGGGCGGCTCGATCGATACAGTCGGGCGCCTGGTGGCTGCACAGCTGCAGCGTCAGCTTGGGCAAGCGATCGTTATCGAGAACCGACCGGGCGCGTCGGGCATGATCGGGTCCGAAGCGGTGGCGAAGGCATCGGCTGACGGCTATACGCTGCTCTTCAATGCCTCCAGCCAGGTCTACCTGCCGCTGGTCGCGAAGAACGCCCCTTACGACGCCATCAGGGATTTCACCCCGATCGCACAGGTGGGGCATGTGCCGCTGATCGTCGTCGCCAACACCAGCCTCCCCACCAGCTCGCTGCGCGACCTGGTCAAGCTGGCGAAAGCCAAGCCGCGGACCTACACCTGGGCCACCTCCGGGCTAGGCACCACCAGCCACCTGGCCGAGGAGATGATCCTCCACGCCTTCAAGCTGGAGATGGATATCGTGTCCTACAAGGGCGCCGTGCCGCAGTTGAACGACGTGATGGGCGGTCACGTGTCGGCGGCGGTGTCGCCGATGCCAGGCGCATATCCGTTCGTCAAGGCGGGGCGGCTGAAGGTGCTGGCGGTCACCAGCAGCAAGCGTATTCCGCAGCTTCCCGGCGTGCCGACCGTTGCCGAGAGTGGCCTGCCCGGGTTCGAGCTGCTGTCGTGGTACGGGCTCTGGGGTCCCGCCAACCTGCCTGCGGAGATCACCCGCAAGCTGTCGCAGGAGGTCAACAAGGCCGTGCGCGAAGCCAGTCTTAAGACGCGCTTCGACGAACTGGCCTTTGAAACCGTGCAGTCCACGCCTGAACAGTTCAAGGTGGTGATCAAGGATGAGATCGACAAGGTCGCGGGCATCGTCAAGGCAGCCAGCATCCGTATCGATTGAGCGAAGGGCAGGGACAAGGACAAGCAAGCATGCATCAACAAACGCAATCGATGGCCATCACCCGGGAGCTCGCCGGATGGATCGCCGGCATCCGCAACGCCGACCTGCCGGACGCGGTCCGGCAGGCGGTCGCCGGACTCTCGCTGGATACGTTCGGCGCCGGCCTGACCGGGCATGACGAGCCCTGGTCGCAGGCTATCCGTGGCTGGGCCGACGATGGTTACCTCGCTCCGTGCGATGGCGGGGCACGCGCATGGGGCCGGCGAGGCAGGACGTACCGCGCCGCCGATGCCGCGCTGGTCAATGGCGCCGCTGCACACGCCTACGAGCTGGACGACTTCCATAATGCAAAGGTCCACTTGGGCGCGGTCGTATTGCCGGCGGTCTTCGCGTTGGCGGAGACGCTCGAGGTGCCGCCCGAGCGGGTCGAAACCGCTATTGCCGTCGGCTACGAAACCATGATCCGCTGCTCACTGGCGCTGCAGCCGGCGCTGGCCAGGATGAAGGGATGGCATATGACCGCCGTGTGCGCGCCACTGGGCGGAGCCGCGGCATCGGCGGTGATGCTGGGGCTCGACGCCGAGCGCACGGCGTGGGCGCTGGGTCTTGCCGGCACCCAGTCGGGCGGACTGTTTGCGTTCGCTTGCGACGGCGCGGATTCGAAGCGCTTCCATCCGGGGCGCGGCGCTCAGGCCGGCGTGATGGCTGCCGAACTGGCGGCGCGCGGCCTGACCGGCCCGACGCAGTTGTTCGAGACCGGGGACGGCGGCTGGCTCAAGGCGTTCTCGGAGTCGCCCAAACCGGAAAGGCTGCTGGCAGGGTTGGGCAGCGACTGGCACATGCCCCGGACCAACTTCAAGCCCTATGCTTGCTGCGGCAGTGCCCATGCGCATGTCGATGGTGCGCTGCGGCTGCGTGCCGACTGGGCGGGGCAGGGGCCGATTCGCGTCGGCATGCCGGCCGTTGTCGATGTGCAATGCGGCTACCGCTATGCGCCGGGCAGTGTGCTGAACGCGCAGATGAGCGCCCGTTACGCGCTGGCGGTGGCGCTGCTGGATGGCGAGGTGCTGCCGGCGCAGTTCGGGCAGGCCCGCCTGGCGGATCCGAAGATCATCGCGCTGGCCAACGCGATCGAGATCGTACGCGACCCCGAACTCGACGCGCTGTATCCGGCCAGCTTCTGTGGCTGGGTGGAGCTGATGTCGAAGAACGGTGAGCCGCTGCGTGCGTACCAGGCCAACCCGTCGGGTTCCGCGGAGAATTCGGCGCGCATGGCAGCCATCCGGGACAAGTTCCGCGCCTTGACGGCGGACGTGCTTGCGCCCGCGCAGGTTGAGGTGCTGATCGACGCATTTGGCAAGCTGGCGACGACGCCGGTGCGCCACATCCTCGCCGCCGCCGAATCCGTCGCCTGAAGCCGGAATGCCGGCGACCAGAATAGCTTTCATCAAACCAACAATGAAGCGGAGACAGCCCGGCCGACCCAGTCGCATCGCGCCCCATCGGTGCCCTGGCCTGCGTTCCGCTTCCGACCATCGACACGGAGCGCAAGCGAATGGAACGCCTCAAGCCACTGAAACCCGAAGAACTGACGCCCGAGCAGCAGGAAGTCCACGCGGCCATTGCCGCCGGTCCGCGCGGGCAGGTTCGCGGGCCGCTTGCGATGTGGCTGCACCGCCCGGGCCTGGCCAACCGCGCGCAGGCGCTGGGCCAGTACTGCCGCTATGACTCGTCGTTGCCGCCGCGGCTGTCGGAGCTGGCCATCCTGGTGATGGCCCGCATCTGGATGTCCGAATTCGAATGGTGGGCACACAAGCCCATCGCGCTGAAGGCAGGTGTGGCCGAAGACGTGGTCGAGGCGATCCGCACCGGCCGTGAGCCGGCCTTCGTCAAGGAGGATGAGCGCGTGATCCATGAGTTCCTGACTGTGCTGCACGCCACGCGCAATGTGCCGGACCAACTGTACCAGCGCGCGATGGCGGTGCTGGGCAAGGACCAGGTGGTGGACCTCGTTGGACTGGCGGGCTACTACACGCTGATCTCGATGACGATCAACGCTTTTGGTGTCATGCCCCCGGCCGGCAGCGCGCCGGAGCTGGTGCGCGCCTGAATTCCGTTCAAACCGTTACCCCGAAACACAAAAGGATTCCGTATGTCAGGCCGTCTCGAAGGAAAGGTTGTCATCGTTACCGGCGCGGGTTGCGTCGGCCCCGGTTGGGGCAATGGCCGCGCCGTTGCGGTGCGCTTTGCACAGGAAGGCGCAAAGATCTTTGCCGTCGACAAAAGCGCTGACGCGATGCGTGAAACGCTGGAGCGGCTGGACGCCGCGGGTGCAGAGTTTGACTCGCACCTGTGCGACGTGACCGACACCGCCGCGGTCAAGGCCATGGTCGATGCCTGCGTGGCGCGCTTCGGGCGCGTGGATGTGCTGGTCAACAACGTCGGCGGCTCGGCCAGGGGTGGCCCGGTGCAGCTTAGCGAAGAAGACTGGGACCGCCAGCTCAACTTCAACCTGAAGAGTGTCTTCCTGACCTGCAAGCACGTGCTGCCGCACATGGAGCGGCAGGGCGGCGGCGCCATCGTCAATACCGCGTCGACTTCGGGCATGCGCTGGACCGGTTCGGCCCAGGTCGGCTACGCCTCGGCCAAGGCGGCAATCATTCAACTCTCGCGCGTGGTCGCGGTCGAGTACGCCAGGAAGAACATTCGCGTCAACACGGTGATCCCCGGCCAGATGCATACGCCCATGGTGGAGGCGCGCCTTGCCGGGCAACGTGCGGGCGGTGATGTCGACTCACTGCTGGCCCAGCGCCAGGCACGTATTCCGCTCGGGTTCATGGGCGATGGCCGCGATACCGCCAATGCGGCGCTGTTCCTGGCATCCGACGAGGCGCGCTTCGTCACCGGCACGGAGATCGTGGTCGACGGTGGCATGAGCGTACGCTGCGACTGATCAGCATCCGGTGCCGGACGACCGTTCGCCGCTGGGATGGCTGCAAGCTGCGGCTGGCAATGACTCATTGCTGCGTGCCGTGTTGTCGGTTACCCCGTCCCGTCGCCACGGTTAACCCTCTTTTCGGATCCTCTGGGCTGAACCATGACCATGCACACTTTCCTTGCGCCGGCCGAGCCGGTGCGCTATCCGGATGCGCGCGTCCAGGCACTGAGCCCGCGCTTCGAGAAATACCACCTGCCCCTTGCCGCGATCGACCGCATTGCCACCGGCTGCCGCTGGAGCGAAGGCCCGGTCTGGTTCGGTGATGGCCGCTACCTGCTGTGGAGCGACGTCCCGAACGACCGGATCCTGCGCTGGGATGAGGAGACCGGTAACACCAGCATGTTCCGTAGCCCGTCAAACCATGCCAATGGCAATACCCGCGACCGCCAGGGAAGGCTGGTGACCTGTGAACATGTCGGCCGGCGTGTCACGCGCACCGAGTATGACGGCAGCATCACCGTGCTGGCGGACCGCTATGACGGCAAGCCGCTGAATTCGCCCAATGACGTGGTGGTGAAATCGGACGACTCGATCTGGTTCACCGATCCGCCGTTCGGTATCGCCGGCTACTACCAGGGCGAGAAGGCAACTTCGGAACTGCCGGAGCGCATTTACCGCATCGATCCGGCCAGCGGCCGCCTTGACATCGTCGCCGATGACGTCAGCGGGCCCAATGGCCTGGCATTCTCGCCTGACGAGGAATTGCTGTATGTGATCGAGTCGCGCACCCGGCCTCGCCGCATCCGCGCTTTTCAGGTCAGTGAAGGCGGCGAGGCGCTGGGCAACAGCCGAGTACTGGTTGACGCCGGGCCCGGCACCCCGGATGGCTTCCGTGTCGATATTGATGGCAACCTGTGGTGCGGCTGGGGCATGGGCACGCCCGAACTCGACGGCGTGCGCATCTTTGCCCCGGACGGCGAACCCATCGGCCATATCAGCCTGCCAGAGCGCTGTGCCAACCTGTGTTTCGGGGGGCGCCATCGCAATCGGCTGTTCATGGCGTCCTGTACGTCGATCTATACGCTTTATGTCAATACGCAAGGCGCGGCCGGCGGCTGACGGCAAGCACCCATTGAAGCGCCTCAGGCCTGAGTAATGTGCTCGCCGGACCCAGGTCCGTCGTCGGTTTGCAGTCCTGATTTCCCGGGGGCTGGCGGTCTGGGACTGGTTTGGGGATACGGTTGGCCCTGCAGAGTTTGTGGGCTCTGCAGGGCCTCCTTTTTTGCCGCGCGGGATGGCGCCCTATGAATTCCATACAGTGGAATTGTGGGGGTGTGGAATCGCCCGCCTGGGCCTAAGCTGTCTCCAACAAAGAAACGCGCCCGGTGCACGCAGTGTGATGCCGCGGCGTTCCGACTCGTTCCAGGAGACAAAGCATGCATCCGTTCTGCACCGGATTGTTCCGCCGGCTTGCCAAGGCAGCCATTCCGTTCCTCATGGCCGCGACAGCGCCTTTGCCGGCGCTCGCAGCCTTTCCCGACAAGCCGATCCGCATGGTGGTGCCGTTCGCCCCCGGCGGCGGCACGGACCTGGTGGCGCGTGCCATGGGCATTACCATGGGCGAGGACCTTGGCCAGCCCGTCATCGTCGATAACAAGCCGGGCGGCAGCACCATTATCGGCACCGATGCGGTGGCCAAGAGCGCACCAGACGGCTACACGCTGGTGATGGCGACGCTGGCCCACGCGGTCAACCCGAGCCTGCACAAGAAACTGCCGTTCGATACGGAGAAGGCGTTCGCGCCGGTCATGCTGGTGGGCCGCTCGCCCAACGTGCTGGTGGTGAAGCCGGACAGCCCCATCAAGACCGTGCAGGACCTGATCGCGGCCGCCAAGGCCAAGCCGGGCAAGCTCAACTACGCCTCGCAGGGCGCGGGCACTTCGGCGCACCTGGCCGGCGAGCTGTTCAAGAACATGGCCAGGGTCGACTTGAACCACATTCCTTATCGCGGCGCCGGCCCGGCGATCACGGACCTGCTCGGCGGGCAGGTCGATGTGATGTTCGCCACGGCAGCCGCAGTCGCGCCGCACCTGGAGAGCGGCAAGCTTCGGGCGGTGGCGGTCACGACCGCACAGCGCTCGCAGGCGCCGGCGCTGAGCAAGGTGCCAACGATCGCGGAAAGCGGCGTGCCCAATTATGTGGCGGATAGCTGGTATGGCCTGTTCGTACCGGCCGGCACGCCGCCGGCGGTGATCACGCGGCTGAACGCCGCGGCGAAGAAGGCCGTGCACACCGACGCGTTCCGCAAGCGCGCCGAACAGGAGGGGCTTGCCATCAGTGGCGGCACACCAGATGAGTTCGGCCGCTACGTCAAGGCCGAGAGCCAGCGCTGGAGCAAGGTCATCAAGGACGCCAATATCACGGCCGACTGAGCGCGGCACTCGTAAAAAAACAGATCGCACACATAGCACCGGACAGGACCATGGACAACTATTCCCTGATTGAACTGAAGATCGAATCGGGCATCGCGCTGCTCACCTTTAACCGCCCCGACAAGCGCAATGCCATGAGCGACGACATGCGCTCGGAATTCATCGACGCGCTGGAGCGCGTGGCGGCGGACAAGGCCATTCGTGCCCTGGTGCTCACCGGGAACGGCAAGGGCTTCTGCGCCGGCGGCGACGTGGCCGGCATGCAGCGCCGCATGGAGGCGCCCATCGGCGAGGTGGGCTTCAATGGCTGGAGCCGCCAGCAGCGGGTCCACTACACCGTGAAGCTGCTCCACACCATGCCCAAGCCCACCATCGCCGCGGTCAACGGTGCCGCGGCCGGGCTGGGTGCCGATACCGCGCTGTGCTGCGATTTCGTGCTGGCGTCCGAAGCGGCGTCGTTCTCCTGGTCCTATATCAACCGGGGCCTGATCCCGGACGGTGGCGGCATGTATTTCCTGCCGCGCCGCGTAGGGCTGCCGGCAGCGAAGGAACTGGTCTTCACGGGCCGCAAGGTCGAGGCGCAGGAGGCCGCGGCCCTCGGCATCGCGGACCGCCTGAGCAAGCCCGAAGCGCTGATCGACGATGCGCTGAGCTGGGCGGCGCAACTGAGCCAGGGCTCGGCTACCGCGATCGCGCTGGGCAAGAGCATCATGAACCAGTCCTTCGAACTGCCCGCCGACCAGGTCTTCGCCCAGGGCAGCCAGGCGCAGGGCATCTGCTACACCAGCACCGAGCATCGCGACTCCGTGCTGGCTTTCCTGAACAAGACCGCCAGCAAGGCCTGACCACATGAATGCCATCCAAAGACTTGTCACGCCGCGCAGCGTTGCCGTGATTGGCGCATCCGCCGACCCCGCAAAGACTGCAGGCCGCCCGGTTTCCTACCTGCGCAAGCATGGGTTCAGCGGGGCGATCTACCCGGTCAACCCCAAGGTCGAGTCGATCGACGGGCTGCCTTGCTATCCGGACATTGCCTCGCTGCCCGAAGTGCCGGACGTCGGCATCGTGCTGCTGGGCGCCGAGCGTGCGCACCTGGCCGTGCGCGACCTGGCGGCGCGCGGCGCCGGCGCGGCCATCGTGCTGGCGAGCGGCTATACCGAGACCGGCGCCGAGGGCGCGCGGCGCCAGGCTGAGCTGATCGAGGCGGCCGGCAGCATGCGCCTGCTGGGGCCCAATACCATCGGCCTGGTCAACCTGACCGACAACATCCCGCTGTCGGCCAGCGGCGCGCTGGAGATGGACCAGTTCCCGGCCGGCAGCATTGGCGTGGTGTCGCAAAGCGGCGGCATCCTCGGTGCCTTGCTGTCGCGCGCCGCGGCACGCGGCATCGGCCTGTCCAAGCTGGTTTCGACCAGCAATGAAGTCGACCTGGATCTGGCCGACTTTATCGATTACCTGGCCGATGACGAGGCCACCCGCGTGATCGCGCTGTATGTCGAGAGCGTGCGCAACCCGGAGACGTTCCGCCGCGCGGCGCTGAAGGCGGCGCGCGCCGGCAAGCCGGTGGTGGCGTTCAAGATCGGCCGCTCCGAGAGTGGTGCGCGCGCCGCGGTGTCACATACCGGCGCGTTGGCCGGTACGGATCGCATGTATGACGCGCTCTTTGAGCAGGTCGGCGTGATTCGCGCGCAGACCTTCTCGGACCTGCTCGACATGCCCGCCGCCCTGGCTACCGGGCGCAAACTGACTGGCAATCGCGTTGCGATCCTGACCTCGACCGGCGGCGCCGGCACGCTGGTCTCCGACAGCCTGGGCGTGGCCGGCTTCGAGACCCCGGCCCCTGACGAAGCGACCGCGGCGAAGCTGCGCGCGCTGCAGAAGGGCGACCACGCGGCGCTCGACCGCAACCCGATCGACGTAACCCTGGCCGGGCTGCAGCCCGACCTGCTCCGCGCAGCGATCCGCATCCTGCTCGACAGCCCGAGCTACGACGCGGTCGCAGTCATCGTGGGCTCGTCCAGCCTGGCCATGCCAGACCTGATGGCCAATGCCATTCGCGACTGCCTGCCCCATAGCGACAAACCGGTGATTGCGTACGTGAGCCCGCATGCGCCGGAAGTCGCATCGCTGCTCAATCGCCGTGGCGTGCCGGCGTTTTCCGCGCCGGAGGCTTGCACGGTGGCGATCGACGCGATGCTGCGTGCCGGCAAGCTCGGCGCGGTCGACGAAGCGGGCACTCCCACGCTGCCGTTGCCCGATCTCACCTCCTATGGCACCGGCTCGCTCGACGAAGCCGCGGCCAAGACCTTGTTCGCCGGTTTCGGCGTACCGGTTGCGAAGGAGGTTGTGGTTGACGATGGCGCCGAGGCGATGGCGGCGGCGCAAGCCTTCAGCGGCAATGTCGTGCTGAAGATCCTGTCGGCCGAGATCACCCACAAGAGCGATGTCGGCGGCGTGGCCGTCAATGTCCCGCCTGCGGAGGTGGGAAGCCGGCTGGCAAGAATGGCAAGCGACATGCAGTCGGCCACGGGTATCGCGCCCCAACGCTTCCTGGTGCAGGAAATGGTCAAGGCCGGCGTCGAAGTGATCCTCGGTATGCACCGCGACGCGCTGGGCACCGCGATCCTGCTCGGCATGGGCGGCGTGACCGCGGAGCTGTTCGGCGATACCACGCTGCGGCTGCTGCCTGGCGAGCGCGGATTGAGCCGCGACGCCGCGCTGGCGATGATCGGGCGCCTGAAGACGGCCCCGCTGCTGCAGGGCTTCCGGGGCCGGCCGAAGGCGGATGTGGAAGCCCTGGCCGACGCGATCGTCGCCTTCTCGCGCATGGTCGCCACGCTTGGCGACCGGCTGGTCGAGGCGGAGATGAATCCCGTGTTCGTGCTGCCCGAAGGGCAGGGTGTGATGGCCGCCGATGGCGTGGCGGTGCTGGCCGGCAACGACAAGCCCTGACGAGACCCTGGCATGTGCAACGTGCGCGACGGTGTGTTGGTGACTTCGGTCGATGGGTGCGAGATCATCTGGCGAAGCTTTGGCGACGGCCCGGCGAGCGTGCTGTTGCATGGCGGCCATGGCAGCTGGCAGCACTGGACGCGCAATATCGGGCCGTTGTCCCGGAACCGCCGGCTGCTGGTGCCAGACATGCCGGGCTTTGGCGATTCCGGTGCGGCGCCGCGCGCCGATCTGCCTGGAGTCGTCGAGATCCTGGCCCGCTCGCTGGCCCAGCTATCACCTGGCCGTGTCGACCTGGTGGGCTTTTCCTTCGGCGCGCTGGTGGCGGCGCACCTTGCGACCCATGCGGGCCTTGGCGATATCGATGTCGGTCGCCTGGCGTTGCTCGGGCCGGCCGGCCATGGCGGTCCGCGCCGCATGACGCGGGCGCTGGTCGACTGGCGCCGCTGCCACGATCCGCACGCGCTTGCCGCGGCGATGCGCGACAATCTGGCGGCATTCATGATCGCCGATCCGGCCGCCATCGACAGCGAAACCGTGGCCATCCACACGCGTGCCTGTCGCGCGACCCGCTTCCATAGCAAATCGATCTCGCGCGCAGGCGGATTGCAGCAGGCGCTGGCGCGCTTTCCCGGCCCGGTATTGATGATCTGGGGCGAAGCGGACGTGACCATGTCGCCCGAATCGATTGCCGGGATCGCCCGCGGCTCGCGGCATGCATCAGCCGACGCGCCCGAAGTCAGTGTCAGCGTGGTGCCGGGCGCCGGCCATTGGGTCCAGTATGAGGCCCACCAACAAGTCAACCGGCTGCTGCAGGCATGGCTGCAGCAGCTCCCCGACACGCCGGCGCAGGCCGGCTGAGGAGAACCTATCTTGAACGCAACCGAGGCCTTTGGGCCTTTCTTCAGCACCATCAAGGCAGGACCGCTGCCAGCCGAGGTGATGCATCATGCGAAGCGCGCGCTGGTCGACTGGCATGCGGCGCTGTTCCCGGGCATCGGCACCGATGCGGTCCAGCGCCTGCAGCGCGTGCTGGAAGAGGAGCTTGGCCGCGGCAACGCCACCCTGCCAATGGGGCAACGCGCCACGGCGCGCGCCGCGGCGCTGCTCAATGGCGCTGCCGCCCACGCTGCCGAGATCGACGACAGTTTCCGTGATGCCATGTATCACCCCGGCGCCGCCACCATTGCCGCCGCCATTGCTGCGGCACAGGACGCGGGCGCCAGCGGCGAGACGCTGCTCAAGGGCATCGTCGTCGGCTATGAGGTTTCAACGCGCATCGGCGTCGTGCTGGGCCGGGCGCACTATCGCTTCTGGCACAGCACCGCGACTGTCGGCACGTTTGGCGCGGCGGCCGCCGCGGCGTTTATCCATGGGGCGAGCGAGGAGCAGCTTGCCCACGCGCTGGCGACCGCGGCGACCTTCGCCGCCGGACTGCAGCAGGCGTTCCGCATGGACTCGATGTCCAAGCCGCTGCACGCAGGCCGCGCAGCGGAGGGCGGATTGCTGGCCGCCCGCGCCGCCATTGCCGGCATCACCGGTTCGCTCGATGTGCTCGACGGTGAGACCGGCATGGGGCGAGCGATGTCGGACGGCCCTGACTGGAACGGGCTGGCATCGACGCTTGGGAAAGACTTCCATATTTGCCGGCTGACCTTCAAGAACCACATTGGCTGCGGCCATACCTTTGCGGCAATCGACGGCGCGCTGGCGCTGAAAGCGAAGCTGGGCATCGACACCGCCCAGATCCGTCGCATTCGCGTCGCCACGTATCGCCCGGCGCTGGATATCGCCTGCTATCTCGACCCCAGGAGCGAGAACGAAGCCAAGTTCAGCCTCAAGTTCATCGTCGCCGCCGCCCTGGTGCATGGCAGCGTGCGCTTGTCGGCCTACACGCCGGAACGGTTGTGGGACAGCGAGACGCGCCGGCTGATGGACTGCATGACTGTCGAGGTCGACCCTGAAATCGACGGCTGGTTTCCTGGCAAGCGCGCGGCAAGGATTGAGATCGAAACCCTGGACGGGGCCACGGCAGACTACTTGCAGCCAAATCGCAAGGGCGATCCGGAGGACCCGCTGTCCGACGCTGACCTCGGCGGCAAGCTGATCGAACTGGCAGCGCCGGTGATAGGCGCCGATGGCGCGCGCCGGCTGGCGCAGAAGATCTGGCACTTCGAGACGGAGCCGGTGGTCAGCCTGTTTGGCTGAGCAGCGGCGCTCCGGCGCCAACGCGGTCACCAGCATGACGAACACAAGCGGTGTAGGACAAGGAGATCGGCATCGAGTAGCATTGCCTGCGGCGGGTGCAACCTCAGCAAATGCATGCACCGGACGCCGCTTTCCAGAACGGTCACTGGTGCGCAGTGATCCCCTGTCATGCCAAACAGCACCGTCAACATCGAACGGATCAAACCAGGCCAAGGCAAGGCGACGCCCAACCGCTCGCTCGAACGTGGCATTGCCGTACTGCGCGCCTTCCGCGCCGGCGCGTCCATGCTCGGCAACAGCGAGATTGCCGAGCGCACCGGCTTGTCCCGCTCGACCGTCAGCCGCCTGACGCAGTCGCTGATTGAGACCGGCATGCTCGAGTATGTCCCGCAGTGCCGGGCCTACCGGCTGGGTGTGCCGGTCCTCAGCATGGCGCATGCCATGCGCGACGGCTCGCAGGTTCTCAGGGTCGCGGCGCCGATGATGGCCGAGGTTGCCATGCGGCACAAGATCAATGTCGGACTGGCGGTGGCGGAGGGAGATGAGATGATTTACCTGGAGTCGTTCCGCTACAACCGGCGCCAGTCACTGCGCACGGTGGTGAGCGGGCAGCGCATCCCGATGGCACTGACCTCTCTCGGCCGCGCGCACCTCGCAACGCTGGCACCTGAGGCGTTCAACGCGATGATGAGGGCCATGGCCGACAAGAACCGCGGCCGCGGCTGGGGGGAGCTGCGACGCGAAATCGATGCTGCGGTGTCTTCCGTGCATGAGAAAGGCTACTGCGTCGCGTCATGGCAGCCTCAGGTTGTGGCCATGGCAACACCATTGCGATTTGACGAATATGCCGTCCATGTATTGAACGTCAGCGTATCCACGCACCAGGATGCCGGTGCTGTCGAGGCGGCGCTGGCTAAGCCACTGATGGAACTTGCAGCGGCGATACAGGAGCGGATGCCGCGCGTGGAGTAGGGGCGCTGCGGTATCGAGATCCGCGCCGGCTTTCGCCCCATGTCAAAGGACGGGCTCCCGTTATTGGCCCCAAGATTGTTGTGCGGTCTTTGGGGTTGAGCCGCACGCATCAGGCGCAGCCCCGCGTAACCGCCAGGCATGGTCATCCGCCGTAACCCAGGCGGGGACAAGATGGGGTCGCAAGGTGCCGCTCGAACCAGCCTATCGTGAGTGCCGCGATGTCTTCCAGGGCCCTGCGGTCTTCAAATCCGCGGCCGCTGGTCGGGATGAGCCTCAGTTGCCGCGGACAATGCATCTGCTCGAATGCAAGATTGTTGATCTGGATGTCTTTCGGATTGCCGCTGGCACATATCAGCAAGGCAGGGATTTCAAGCTGCCGCAGGGTTGCGCTGCCCGCGAGATCCAGCCGCCCCGCAACACAGGCCACGGCGCTGAGTTGCGTCGCGCCGCACGCGGCTGAGCGCAAGGCTGCCGCCGCTGCGGTGCCGGTACTTAGCAGGCCCACAGGCAAGCTTGCGCAAGGGGTCCCAGTACGCAGGAAGCTCAAGGTCTGGTCCAGTCTTGCCACCAGCTCATCGACCTCCGATTCCGGTGCGTCGTCGACGCGGCTGTCAGGCTGCAGGTCTACGAGCATGGTGGCGAATCCTTTCGCGCGCAGCTTGCGTGCCAGGTAATTGCTGCGGGCTGCACGGCGTTGCGCGCCACCGGCATACACCATCACCGCGACGCCGACCGGGTTCGGGGCCGTTTCGAGCATGGCCCGCAGCCGAGTGGTCTGATACGGAATCAGCATCGCCTTGCTCAACGACGGCACGCCCGCCACCGCACCTGGCCGGGCACGGGTCCGGGGCTGCGTTGGCGGTATCCCTGTCAACTGTCGCACGCGGTCGTCGCTGACCAGCTGGAACTCATGATAGAAGTGCGCGAGGTTTTCGATGCGGTCCGGAGTATCCAGGCAGATGACTTCGTCGGCCAGGGCGCGGACCCGGTCCAGCCCGGCTGGGGTGGCGATCGGGAGTGCGCATATGAGCCGGGCAGGTTGCCGCTTGCGCAGGCTGGCGAGGGCCGCATACATCGTTGCGCCGCTCACCAGGCCGTCATCCACGACGATCACCACGCGACCGCCCGGATCCGCCAGCTTGCGGACCGGCGTATACACGGCGCGCTGCCTGCGAAGCTGGTCGAACTGGGCATCACGCTGGCTGTCGGCGCCGCCATTTGCGTCCATTGCGTCCGTGCACCATGTCGCGCCAGAGTCGTCCAGTGCTACGCCAGGAACGATCCTGCGCGCCATCACCAGGTCGAAGTCAGCGCCCAGTGCGTCGGCCACAACACGCCCGACCGGCACGCCGCCGCGCGGAATCGCCAGCACCAGGGCATCGGTTCCCCGATACGCGCGCAACGCCCAGGCGAGCTCCGAGCCCGCATGCTCACGCGCCTGAAAACGTGTCTGGTAACGGCTCATCGATCTATCTGCCAGGGATCTATTGACGGACTTTCAGGACGGCGGCGCCGGTAAGCCGGCCCTCGCGCAGGTCGGCCAGTGCTTCGTTGGCCTGCTCCAGCGGATACGCGGTGGTGTGCGTATGCAGCGGCGTCCGGGCGGCGATATCCATCAGCGCGATGCCGTCGGCACGCGTGAGGTTGGCTACGGAACACAGGCGCCTTTCTTCCCAAAGCAGCTGGTAAGGCATGCTTGGGATATCGCTCATATGAATTCCGCCACAGACCACGATGCCACCCTTGTCCACGGCGCGCAGCGCCTTGGGCACCAGCGCGCCCACCGGGGCGAAAATCAGCGCGGCGTCCAGCGGCACGGGCGACTCGAGCTCGCTCGAGCCGGCCCAGCACGCACCGGATTGGTAGGCGAGTTGCTGGGCGCCTGCGTCGCCCGTGCGGGTGAAGGCGTAGACTTCGCGGCCTTGCGCCACCGCGATCTGCGTCACCAGGTGGGCGGCGGCGCCGAAGCCGTAGATGCCGACGCGCTGCGCATGGCTGGCTGCGCCCGCCATGCGCAGCGTCCGGTAGCCGATCAGGCCCGCGCAGAGTAGTGGCGCGGCGTGTTCGTCATCGTAGCCGGGCGGAATCCGGAAGCAATAGCCGCTGTCGGCAACAACGTACTCCGCATAGCCGCCATCGCGGGTATAGCCAGTGAACAGCGGTGCGTCGCAAAGATTCTCGTGATGACGCAGGCAGTAGCGACAATGGCCACAGCTATGTCCGAGCCAGGGCACACCGACGCGGTCCCCCGGCTTGAAGACGGTGACACCGGCGCCGCACGAATCCACCTGTCCGACGATTTCATGTCCCGGGATGAGCACCGGCTTGGGATGGCGCAGGTCGCCGTCGGCGATATGCAGGTCGGTCCGGCACACCCCGCAAGCTCCCACGGCAATGCGAAGTTCGCCGGGCCCCGGTTCGGCAACCGGCAAGTGGTGGAGGCGCAGCGGCAGGCCTGCGCCCTCGAAGACCATTGCACGCATGGTTTGGTGGGGCATGGCGCGCCTAACCTTCGACTTCGCTGCGGACCAGGAGCACGGGCTTGCTGGTCTTGGCAAGCACGCCTTCCGACACGCTGCCCATCAGCAGGCGCCGGACGCCGCGGCGGCCGTGGGTGCCAAGCACGATCAGGTCGGCATTCCACGCATCGGCTTCGGTGACAATGGTCAACGAGATCCGGCCCGGCGCCACCGGCTTTTCATCCAGTTTCACCGAATTGCGCACGCCTGCTTCGCTGAGCCTGGCTGAGGCGGCATCCAGTGCCTTGCGGCCGTGCGCGGTGATGTTGTCGACCAGTTCTTTTGGATTGAAGTAACTGGCCTCGAAGAACACATCGCTGTCGTCTACCACGAACAGCGCCTTGACCTCGGCCCCGGTTGCCTTGGCGATGATGATGGCCTGGCTCAGTGCCAGGTCGGAAGAACGGCTGCCATCGACGGCGAGCAGGATGCGCTGGTACATGATGGATCTCCTGAAGGGCAAGGGTGTGCTCGATGTTGCGATTCGCTGCATTCAGCGTAGGCGCCGGCCTCGATATGCGCTTGAGATAGGTCAACCCGAAGGGGCAGGCGCCGCGAGAAACTGACCGCAGACAGAAGTGATGGCCGCATGGCTTGACGGTTTTACATACCTTGTTCGCAGTAGCCTCCACCGCACATCAGGACGAACTTGAGCCATGTCGCCGCATGGCTGGCCCGTTGATCCGGGTCAAGCGCCGGTCGGCCTTGCTGCCTAGACTGGTCTGTAGTTGAGGGGGAGGGCGATCATGGCTTACGACAGCATCCTGGTGCATCTGGACAGCAGTCCGCAGGCACGGCAGCGGCTCGAAGTGGCGGGGCGACTTGCGGCGGCCAGCCAGTGCCGGCTGATCGGCATGTACGCAGGTTTCATTCCCGATCCTGCCTGGTTCTACCTCATGGACGGCGCGCAGCAATATGTCGCGGACGATCTGGCCCGGCGCAAGCAGGTCAGGGAAGACGTCCGCGCGCAGTTTCTGGCTGCAACCCAGGCCATGCCGGTGCGCGCGGAGTGGCGCGCCGCGGAGCAGGGGGCGGTGGCATCAGTGCTGCGCGAGGCCCGCGAGGCCGGCCTGGTCGTTGCCGGCCAGTACGACCCCGGCAATACGGAAGGTCCGGTGGCCCGGCAACTGCTGGAATCGCTGCTGCTGGAGACCGGCCGACCGACGCTCGTGGTGCCGTGCGCGGGCACGTTTCCATCGCTGGGTACGCGCGTGATCGTGGCGTGGAATGGCAGCCGCGAGGCGGCGCGGGCGCTTCACGACGCCGTGCCGCTGATGGCCGGCGCGCAGGCGCGCATTTTTTGCGCACAGACCGCGGCCAAGGAGGCCAGAGCCGACGCCACCCCGGTCGGCCACGCCGCACGCGTGCTGGAGCGCCACGGCGTCGCCGTGGAAATCGAACACGGTCCCGGTGGGGCTGACCTGACCATCGGCGAACTCATCCTTTCGCGCGCGGCGGATTTCGATGCCGACCTGATCGTGATGGGTGCCTACGGACACGGTCGCATGCGGGAACTGGTGCTCGGCGGTGTCACGCGTACGCTGCTTGACTCGATGACGGCACCGGTGCTGTTTTCACGATGATGCAAGGTCAAACCAAAGAGTGGAATCACGTCATGGACTTCAGAACCTTCCTTGTCGACCTGAGCGAAGATGCTGCACGGTCCGCGCGCATTGAAACGGCAGCACGGCTTGCCGAAAAGTCCGGCGGCAGCGTGGTCGGACTGACGGCAACAGGAACGCACCTGGAGCCGTTTCGCGGGGCGGGCGAAGAAGCCGGGCAATACGGCGTGCTTGCCGCGAACCATTTGCACAAGCTGGCTGCGGCTCACAGGAACGCACTCGAAACGCTGACCGGGCAAGTGTCGCCGGCCATTCCCACCCGGCACATCGTTGTCGAAGCCGAGTCTGGCTGGGCGCTTGCCGACGAGGGCCGCTTCGCCGATCTCATCCTGCCCTCAGCGCCCTCGGCACAGGCCGATGTGCCGGCTTTGCTGGCCGGGGTCGCGGAGTACGCAATGCTCAATGCAGGCCGGCCCATCCTGCTGGTGCCGGGCGGGTCCGGCCCGCGACTTGGCGGCCATGTCGCCATCGCATGGAACGGCGGCCGGGAGGCCGCGCGCGCGGTCGCGGACGCACTGCCGTGGCTTGTGCATGCCAGCGCCGTTACCGTCCTGGTGGTCAGCGCTGGCAAGTACAGCGCTGCTGGTGAGAAAGAGGCCTATCGTGACAGCGCCGATCGGCTGACAGCATGGCTGCTCAGCCATGGCATCCGCGCCAGTCTGCTGGTCGGAGAGGGCGATCCCGACCACGTTCTGCCACAGCTTGCGGCCAAGGTTCAGGCCGGCCTGCTGGTCGCCGGCGGCTATGGCCGCTCCCGGTTGAGGGAGCTGGTGCTGGGCGGCACCACCCGCGCCCTGCTGCGGCAGTCAGGCTTGCCTGTCTTCATGTCGCACTGAGGCGAACCCTCCCGGTACCTCAAGCCACGCGCCGCCCAGGCATCAGCCCGCCATATTCCTTCCCCAAAAACTCCGCCGTGTACTCCAGCAGATAGGCGCGGCAGCTCTCGCTGGCCGGTGACAAACGCTTGCTGGACATATGCGCGACATGCCAGATGCGCTCGATCGGCGTGCCGGTCACGTCCAGCAGCGCGATCTCGCCGGTGTGCAGTTCCAGCGACAGCGTGTGCAGCGACAACAGGCTGATGCCCATGCCGGCCATCACCGCCTGCTTGATCGGATGCCCGCCGCCAAAGCGTGACCGTCTCTGACCGACCCATCTCTGCCTTCCGATGATCGGATGGGCAGATGGCGGCTTCCAGGCTACAGCGGTCGTCCAGGCCTTCCTCCCGATGCGCATTAGCGTACGAACTCCGCCCCTCCTTTCACGGCGCGTTGGGCAACTTGCTGCACCAACGCGCCCGGTCTCTGACTAGCGGTTCTTCAGTGCCTCGGCAACCCCTGCGCCGTAGGCGCGATCGGCCATCGTGCAATTTCGGATATGTCGTTGCTGCACGTCCTCGCTCGCGCCGCCGAGCGAGCGTGCCGTGTTGTCGAAGAGCTGCAGCTTCTGCTCGGGCGACATTAGTCGGAACAGCGCCCCCGGCTGCGAGTAGTAGTCCTCGTCCGCGCGATGGTCCCAGTGCGCGGCTGCGCCCGAGAGCGCCAGTGGCGGCTCCGCCAGCCGCGGGCTGTCGGCCCACTCGCCGCGGCTGTTGGGCACGATGCCGGGCAGCCCGCCCTGGTTGCCGTCCACGCGCATCGCGCCGTCGCGATGATAGCTGTGCACCGGGCAGCGCGGGGCGTTCACCGGGATCTGGTGCGCGTTCACGCCCAGCCGGTAGCGGACCGCATCGCCGTAGCTGAAGAGCCGCCCCTGCAGCATCTTGTCCGGCGAGAAGCCAATGCCCGGCACGATGTTGGCGGGCGAGAACGCTGCCTGCTCCACATCGGCGAAGTAGTTGTCGGGGTTGCGGTTGAGCTCCAGCACACCCACCTCGATTAGCGGATAGTCGCCGTGCGGCCAGACCTTGGTGAGGTCGAAGGGATTGAACGGGCAGACCTGCGCCTGCTGCTCGCTCATCACCTGGATGCACAACGTCCAGCGCGGGAAGTCGCCGCCGTCGATCGCCTCGAGCAGGTCGCGCTGCGCGCTCTCGCGGTCGTTGGCGACGATCGCGGCGTCCTGTGCGTCGGTGAGGTTACGGATGCCTTGCCGGCTGCGCAGGTGAAACTTCACCCAGCGCCGCTCGTTGTCCGCGTTGATAAGGCTGAACGTGTGGCTGCCGAAACCGTGCATGTGGCGATAGCCATCGGGCAGGCCGCGATCGCTCATCACGATGGTCACCTGGTGCAGCGCCTCGGGTAGCAGCGTCCAGAAGTCCCAGTTGTTCTGGGCGTTGCGCAGGTTGCTGCGCGGGTCGCGCTTGACTGCGTGGTTCAGGTCGGGAAATCGCAGCGGGTCACGCAGGAAGAACACGGGCGTGTTGTTGCCCACCAGGTCCCAATTTCCTTCCTCGGTATAGAACTTCACCGCGAAGCCGCGGATGTCTCGCTCGGCATCCGCCGCGCCTCGCTCGCCGGCCACCGTGGAGAAGCGCACGAAGACGTCCGTCTTCTTGCCGACGCCGGAAAAGAGCCTGGCCTTCGAGTACGCCGTGATGTCGTGCGTCACCGTGAAGTGGCCGAAAGCGCCGGAGCCCTTGGCGTGCATGCGCCGCTCGGGGATCACCTCGCGGTCGAAGTGGGCGAGCTTCTCGAGCAGCCAGATGTCCTGCAGCAGCGCGGGGCCGCGCGCACCGGCGGTCTCGATGTTGAAGTTGTCGACAACGGGGGCGCCGTTGGCATGAGTCAGTTTGGTCATGGCAATGTGGGCAAAAAGAGGGATTCAGCGGAGCCTCTTCAGGAGGGAGGACTGGACGTGCAGAGTGGGAGTCGCGTCGATGGCCCCCACTTAACGGTGGACCGGCCATCGACGGTGCGGACTGATTCGACGCAATCAGGCCTTGATAAAAGCCAGCAGGTCCGCGTTGATGAGGTTCGCGTGCGTTGTTGGCATGCCGTGCGGGAAGCCCTTGTAGGTCTTCAACGTGCCGTTCTTCAGCAGCTTGACCGACAGCGGCGCGGAATCGGCGTAGGGGACGATCTGGTCGTCGTCGCCGTGCATCACCAGCACCGGCAGTCCGATCTTCTTCAGGTCGTCGGTGAAGTCGGTCTGGGAGAACGCGACGACGCCGTCGTAGTGCGCCTTGGCGCTGCCCATCATCCCTTGGCGCCACCAGTTCTGGATGATGCCTTCCTGCGGCTTCACGCCCGGCCGGTTGAACCCGTAGAACGGCCCGGCGGGAATATCGCGGTAGAACTGCGCCCGGTTCGTGGCCGTCTGCAGTTGCAGGCCGTCGAACACGTCCTTCGGCAGGCCGCCGGGATTCGACGCGGTCTTGACCATCAGCGGGGGCACGGCGTTAATGAGGCAGGCCTTCGCGGCCCGCTTCTCGCCGTGGCGAGCCAGATAGCGCACGACCTCGCCGCCGCCGGTGGAGTGGCCGATGTGGATCGCGCCCTTGAGGTCGAGATGGTTCACGACCGCGGCGAGGTCGTCGGCGTAGTGATCCATGTCGTGGCCGTTCCAGACTTGCGCCGAGCGGCCATGCCCGCGCCGATCGTGCGCGACGACGCGATAGCCCTTGGAGAGGAAGAACATCATCTGCGCGTCCCAATCGTCGGAGCTCAGAGGCCATCCGTGCGAGAAGACGATCGGGGTGCCATTGGAGGGACCCAAATCCTTGTAGAAGATCTGGACCCCGTCTTTGGTGGTGACATAGCTCATGGGTGGATTTCCTTCCGGAGTTTTAGCGCCATTCGGCGCAGTAGGAGCAGCGGACGCTGCGAATGGCAAAGCCGCTGCTGCTGCAGTGCCTGCCCCGATGACCAACAACTGACGGCGCGTGACTCGAGCGAAGCCAGGCCGTGTTGGCGCGGGATCAATTTTCATGGGTATGGATCTGAGTGGAGACGCGATCAGTCTAGCCATGGTCTCCTCGCCATGCGATATGCATCACGGGCAATTCGATGTTGCCGGATCTTCACCAATGTCGCGGCAGCGCATCCGGCGCGTGCCGCTGGGTCGTTCACCGGGCTCAGCCATCCGCGCGACAGGATCTTCAAATGCTCCGGCTCATTCATGACGGACTCTCGCTGAGCGCGATTGGTACTTCGCGATCAACAGATTTGTCCACACCCAGCCCCTAGTGCAGGCGGGCATTTGCTTCTAGATTTCAACGCATCACGTCAGCATCGATGCATCGGATCGAGACCCTCGCGGCGTGTTCGTTGTCCACCCCAGTCCGAGGAACCAACATGACCCAACGCAGTAACTACCAACAGCAGTCGACGGAGCCTTTCAAGAATCGTGACCACCGATGCGTTGCTCGCGCCACGCTTCGGTTGACGGCCGCGCTTGCAATGGCCGTTGCAAGCATCGCAACCGCCACGGCACATCCACATCCGGTACAACCGGCGCAGTACACCGATCCGACCGAACGCGCCATGCCCGTTCCCACGATGACACTCGATCTGGAACGCACCGCCCTGGTCGTGATCGATCCCCAGATCGACTTCATGAGCCCGAAGGGAGCCGCTTGGTCCGCTGTTGGTGAAGCCGTCACCGAGCAACGGCTCGTGCCGAACCTGCTGCGCCTGTTCGAGTCCTCGAAGAAGGCGGGCATCGTCGTCGCGATCTCGCCTCACTACTACTACCCGCACGACCACCGATGGAAGTTCCAGGCCCCCGCCGAGCTCTTCCAGCACAAGATCAAGATCTTCGACAGACCCGGCGCACTGAGCCTGGATGGGTTCCGCGGCTCGGGCGCGGACTTCATGCCCGAGTTCAAGCGCTACATCGAGGACGGCAAGACGATCGTCGCTTCGCCCCACAAGCGCTACAGCCCGCAGACCAACGATCTCGCGTTCCAGCTTCGCAAGCAGGGGGTCACCAAGATCGTCCTCGCCGGGATGCTGGCCAACCTGTGCGTGGAGTCCCACTTGCGCGAGTTTGCGGAGCAAGGCTTCGAGGTGGCCATCGTGCGTGATGCGGTCGCGGCCCCCAAGCTGCCTGAGGGCGACGGCAATCTCAGCGCGCTGATCAACTTCCGCTACATTGCCAACGCGCTGTGGACGACCGACGAGGTCGTCGCCCAGCTCGCGAAGCCCACTGCGCGGTGACCTGTGATTGCCTCGCCCTCCTGGGATCACCGATGTGCCATGCAGGCCGCATCGGCAGGCGAATTCGGTGGGGGTGGCCCAGTCCAGCGAAGAGTGGGGTCGACTCTCGTTCGTCTTGCCAAGTCTATTGACCCCGCAGGGGCACCATTGGCGCCAAGGCGACCTGTCGATCATCAGGCGTTGGTGAGAAAGCACCCGCGCATTGAAGGTCCAGCGCCCGGATCGCTGCCGTCATGTGGTCGACGAACACGCGGATACGCGACGGCAGGTGCTGACGGCTCAGGTAGCAGATGTAGTGGCCCTGGTCATCGGGTGCGTACTGTGGCATGGAGTGAACCAGTTTCCCCTCGCGCAGCAGATCGCAGATCAGGTACCCGCCCAACTGAGCGATGCCTTTGCCTTGGAGGACGGCCTCCAGCACGAGCCCGTCATCGTTGAACATGATGCGCGATGGCGGCGTCAGCTTTCGCAATCCCCCCTCCACCTTGAACTCCCATTCGTAGACGCGGCCCGACGGCAGACGGACGTTGATGCAGTCGTGCAGCATCAACGCGTCCGGCGACTCGGGCATACCGCGCCTTACCGCATACGCAGGCGAGGCGCACACCAAAGTCTGCATCGGGACGATCCGTTTCGCGACGATCCGGGAGTCGGCCAGGCGTCCGTTGAGAAACGAGACGTCGATGCGGTCCGACGTGAAGTCGCTCGCGACGCAGCCCAGGTGCAGCTCGATCTCGATGTCGGGGTACTTTTCCTGGAAGGCCCACAGCAGCGGTGCAACCACCTTGCGGCCGAAACCCACGGAAGCGGAGACCCGCAGGCGTCCTCGCGGCGGACCGTCGCGCAGATCGCGCAGGTCCTCCATCGCCTCCGTGATGAGAGCGACGCTGGGCTGGCAGCGGGCATGAAGGATCTCGCCTTCGCGCGTGAGCGAAATGCTGCGCGTCGTCCGACTCAGCAGACGCAAGCCGACCTGCGCCTCCAGCTTCTGGATGCAGCGGCTGACCGCGGAACGAGTGATCCCGAGCCGGTCAGCGGCCTTGGAAAAGCCGCCTTCGGCCACGACGGTGATGAAGGCGACGACTCCGGGATAGCTTGTCGCGAAGCTCGATGCAAGCGCCTCCGAGTTGTCCGCGCCGGCAGTCGCCAAAAGAGGGGACTGCATGGCGAAGCAGGACTTAGCCTGGTAGCGACCGAGCCAGTCCTCGAACCGGATCGCGCCGATGCGGGGGTTCTCCCCGGGTGTGAGCGTCCGATCGGAGAGGAGGCCACCAAAGTAGCGCGCGTGGACGTCCGGCACGACCTTGCGCGTATCCTGCGTCGCCCGCAGGAAGCGCCTGACCAGTTCGTCCAGCGGCATCGCCTCCGGACCGGCGACTTCGACCGTGCCGTTGACTGGCGGCGCGACTGCAACCTCGGCGAGCGCCGCTGCCACGTCCGCTGACGCGATCGGCTGGATCAGCGCCGGCGACAAGCGAATCTCCTTGCCTAAGGTGTCCAACGGGGCAGCCGACTGGGCAATGTCGCCGACAAACTCGTAGAACTGCGTCGCACGCACGATGGTGTAGGGAATGCCGGACGCCTTGATGAGGCTCTCCTGCGCGACCTTCGCCCGGAAATAGCCGCAGTCGGGAAGCCGTTCGCTACCAACGATCGACAGGGCCACATGGTGGCGTACGCCGGCGGCAGCGCCCGCAGCCAGGAGGTTGCGGCCCGATCGCTCGAGAAACTCGAGGGCCGTCTCGTCTCCCCATACTGGCGCATTCGCCACATCGACGACGACCTCGGCGCCGTCGAGCGCTTTGGCCAAACCCTCGCGGGTGATGGTGCTGACGCCGGTGTCGGGGGCGGGTGCGAGCACGTCATGGCCGCGCTTGCGAAGGTCCTGCACAAGCTTTGTTCCGATGAGGCCGGTGCACCCGATGACGACAATCTTCATGTTTTCTCTCCGTTTCTCGACCGCAACCCGTTGCAGTCGATGTGCGTGGAGATTGCCCGCGCGCTCCGGAGAGGTCCTTGCCTTCACCTTGAATTTCTCTGCAGGAGAGCTTGGTTCTTCGTCCAAGCGTTGCCCGATCGGAATGAGATGCTCTCACCACGGGTTGCAGTATCATCCATGGACGGAATTCGCCAGTTGCCCCCACCGGGGAGCCGAATCGGCCAGGGGATGTCAAGTGCAGTTCGTGTTTGGAGACTACGTGATCGACCCGGAACGCCGGGAGCTTTCGCATCGCGCGAAAGCCGTACCTGTCGGGCCGCAGGTCTTTGATCTGCTGCTGCATCTCGTCAGGAACCGCGACCGTGTCGTCAGCAAGGACGACCTGCTGAAGGCGGTATGGTGCGGCCGAATCGTATCGGAATCGACGATCACCAGTCACATCAATGCGGTTCGCAAGGCCATTGGCGACACCGGCGGAGAACAGCGCCTGGTCAGGACTGTCGCCCGCAAGGGTTTCCGCTTCGTCGGCGAGATCGGCGAACACATCTCCGGAGAATCGAGGGAGCCGCCGTCGGCTCTCTTCCTCCCGGGTAAGCCCTCCATTACCGTATTGCCCTTCCAGAACTTGAGCGGCGATCCCGAGCAGGAGTATTTCGCCGACGGCGTGGTGGAGGACATCATCTCTGCGTTGTCGCGCATACGCTGGCTGTTCGTCATCGCGAGCGACTCAAGCTTCACATACAAGGGCCGCGCAGTCGAGGTGAAGGACGTTGGTCGCGAGCTTGGCGTGCGCTACGTGCTGGAAGGCAGCATGCGCAAGACCGGCAACAAGGTGCGCATCACCGGGCAGCTCATCGATGCCAGGACCGGGACACATCTCTGGTCTGAACGCTTCGAAGGCACGCTGGACGACATCTTCGAACTGCAGGACCAGGTTGCGGAAAGCGTGGTCGGCGCCATCGCGCCGCAGCTTGAACGGGCGGAAATCGAGCGTGCCAAGCGCAAGCCGACGGAGAACCTGTGCGCCTATGACTATTACCTTCGCGGCACCGCGCAGGTGCACAGCGGGACGCGCGAATCAATCGAGGCGGCGCTGCCCTTGTTCTACAAGGCCACCGAGCTCGATCCGGATTTCGCGTCGGCCTATGGCATGGCGTCCTGGTGTTATATCTGGCGCAAGATGAATGGCTGGATGACCGATCAGCCCGGGGAGATTGCCGAGGGCACTCGCCTGGCGCGACTGGCGGTGGAGCTCGGCCGGGACGATGCTGTGGCGCTCACGAGAGGAGCTCATGCACTCGGGCATCTGACGGGCGACCTCGACGGCGGTATCGCGCTGTTCGATAGAGCTTTGCTGCTTAATCCGAACCACGCACCTGCATGGTCCCTGTGTGGGTGCCTGCACGCTTGTCGCGGCGAAACAGACGCTGCGATTAAGTATTTGGCGCGTGCCGTTCGCTTGAGTCCATTGGATCCGGAAATGTTCAGGATGCAGGCTGGGATGGCGCTGGCACATTTCTTCGCGGGACGCTTCGACGCCGCTTCGGATTGGGCCGAAAGGGCCAAATGCAATCTACCGAGTTTCCTTGCCCCGGTCGGCATTCTGGCGGCGAGTCATGCGCTCGCTGGCCGCATGGACAAGGCGAAGGAGGCGATGCAGCGCCTGCGCAGGCTCGATCCGTCACTCCGCGTCTCCAATCTCAAGGACTGGCTTCCGATCCGTCGCCCAGAAGACCTGACCCAGTTTTCGGAGGGGCTGCGGCTGGCCGGATTGCCCGAATGACTATGGCACGATTGCTCCATCGCCGATGGCGCATACCGGGCCGAGCAGAGCCTGCCCTCGAACGGCCGCACAGATAGCATGGATGAGACCGCGAAGGCCTTCCCTGGCCAGCGGCGTGCCGCCTGGTGCGGCCGGTGCTGCGATCATGCAGACCCATGGATGAGTCGCTTCTCAATCTCACGTCAGTCATTGAGCCGAGCGAAGGCGTCGCAATTAGGCAAGGTCGAGTCCGTCCATCGACGCCACGCAAGAGCGCGGATGCGCGCTGATGCTCGTCACCCATGATCCCGGCTGGATTACCTTGTTGCCACGGCGCGGGCCGAATTGGGGATGCTGCGGCGTGATAGCCATGTACGAAGTGCATGGGACCAACAAGTCCTATCGTGACGAGGGGTCGGCATATTCCCTTGGCCGATTACCATTTACTGAATAGTGCACGCTAATTGGTATCCAGGCATATTTTTCCCTTCTGATCGGGCTGAGGCGGACGTTTCCCTGCAAGCCATGGCGGAAGCCGGAAAAAGGCCGGGTACAAACTTGAACCGGGCGACTTGCGGCCAGCGTGCAATGGAGACTATTCCGGATCCCCCTAACCATTCGACTCTGCAGGCCTCGCCCAACGACTACGAATCCTTCTGTTGCGGAGATGCGTTGTTGGCGCACTCGCGCGGCACAAGGACCGTTGCGCGAATGTTGCACCATAAAAAACGCTGCGATTGGTGCCGATGCGACAACAGAGTGGGTACCGTGAAAGCACTACCGCGTGGTCTGTCGAAGCGTATTATTTCGTCCAAGCCGACCCCGAGGCAAATAACGCCGCGCAGCCTCGGTGAGCTCAACTTTTGGTCAACTGCCAGCAGAGAATCATGATGCAACGCCTTAACTACTTCCAGCAGTCCTCCGAACTGACCAAGAAGCTCATGGAGTTCGGCGCGCTGTTCCAGAAGACCACGATTGAAGAGCCCATTCGCATGGTGCCTGGTTCGTCGGACAAGGCGTTCGGGCTCGACAAGGCCAATCTCGAGTGACGTCTAGAAGGCGATCGCCGCGTTTGCCGCATGCGGCTAGCGATGCTTCGCCCCTCCGTTCCGACGCGCCTCCTATACGCAAGTCTTGTCATGGCACGCCCGGTGCATGACTGCGTTTCGAGGACTGCACTGCTACGCTTGCACGCAAGGCAGACCACCACTTCCATCCGCCATGGACATCTCCGCCCAACACGAGTCGTCCGCCGATGCATCCGGCGCCGTGCCGGAAGCGGCCCCGGCCGTCGTAGTCTTGCACGAGCGGCAGATGTATCCGCACTTATCTGCCGCCGATATCGCGCGCATCGCGCCCTATGGCCGGGAACAGACCTGGCAGGCCGGCGAGTACGTGGTGCGTACCGGGGATCCGGCCAATGGCATGATCCTCGTCATCGAAGGGCGCGTGCGCATTGTGCAGCGCGATGGCATCGGTGACAGCGCTCTGGCCTCCGAGCACGGGCCCGGCAATTTTCTGGCCGAGATCGGCCAGCTTTCTGGCACGCCCGAACTCGTCGACGGCATCGCCATCGACGATGTGCGCGCCATCGTCGTGCGCCCGGCGTGCTTGCGCGCGCTGATGGTGGCCGAGGCCGCGCTCGGCGAGCTGGTCATGCAGGCGATGATGCTGCGCCGCACGGCGCTGATCCAGCGTGGACGCGGGCCGACGCTGATCGGCCGTGGGAGCGATCCGGCCATGTTCGACCTGCAGGCGCTCCTGCGGCGTAACAACTATCCGTACTCGGTGGTTGATATCGACGCCGATGCTGAAGCGGCGGAAATGCCCGGCAAGTTCGATGCCACCGATGACGATCTCCCGCTCGTCATCGACCCCAATGGCACGGTGCTGCGCCGTCCCGATACCACGCAGGTGCTGTCGTGCCTGGGGTTGCTGCCGCATATCGATGGCAGCCGGATCTATGATGTGGCGATCATCGGCGCGGGTCCGGCCGGGCTGGCGGCGGCGGTCTATGCGGCGTCGGAAGGGTTGCGCGTGATCGTGCTCGATGCGTTGTCGCCCGGCGGTCAGGCTGGTGCCAGCGCGCGCATCGAGAACTACCTGGGATTTCCCGCCGGAATTTCGGGCCATGCCCTTACCACCAATGCATATGCGCAGGCGCAGAAGTTCGGCGCGCACATCGCCTTTCCCACGGAAATCGAACGGCTCGATTGCGGCGCCGTACACGAGTTGCGTACGCGGGCCGGCGATACGATCCAGGCACGTACCGTCATCATCGCCAGCGGCGCCGCGTACCGTCGGCCGCCGATTCCGCGCCGGGCCGAGTTTGAAGGGAGTGGCGTCTACTACTGGGCGTCGCCGGTGGAAGCCAAGCTCTGCGCCAAGCGGGAAGTCATGCTGGTGGGTGGCGGCAATTCCGCCGGCCAGGCCGCCGTGTTCCTGGGCGCCCATGTGGCGCACGTCCACGTTGTGATTCGCGGCGATAGCCTCGACACCAGCATGTCGCGCTACCTGATCGACCGCATCGCCGCGCAGCGCAACATCACGGTGCATGCCCGCACCGAAGTGGTGGACCTCGAAGGCAATACGCGGCTGACAGGCGTAACCCTGCGTGATTGCAATATGGGCACGCAGATGACGATGCGGGTGCAGCACGTGTTCCTGTTTACCGGCGCGCAGCCGAACACGTCGTGGCTGGACGGCTGCGATGTGGGGGTAGATGCCAAGGGGTTCGTACTGACCGGCATAGACGCCGGGCTGCAGTCCAATACGCTGGAAACCTGCGTGTCGGGCGTCTTCGCCATCGGCGATGTCCGCTCCGGCTCGACCAAGCGCGTGGCCACTGCGGTGGGCGAGGGCGCAGCGGTTGTGTCGCAGATCCACGGCTATCTCGCTGTCGCTCGGGAAGCGGCCTGAGCCCCTCGGGGCAGGCTCTGGGCGCCCGTATTGTCTCTCGCTACCGGTGATTGGTACACGTCCCTGGATATGCGCGAGGTGAGCATGGCGTCGAAGGCTGTTCACTGCAGGGCACACGCCGCTGTGCGGTACAGGCGATCAAACGAAGCGATCCGGACTCCTGCGTCGGACGTTTGTGAAGGCTTAATGAATGTCTTCCGAATGCTCGCACCTTCAAAAGTATCCGTCGACAGGCCGCGCCACTGGACTAATTCGGAACCAACGCGTACCACATATATACGCTCGTCCCATCGTTGAACAGGAAAATCTGTCGGCGACGATAACCGCGCATAGCCGCGCCGACGCTTACTGAGCGGTTCGGAGGTTTTGAGCCCGGGACTGCACCGCATCAACCCACAACTGGAGGAGGTGTAGCATGAGCAACCAACAAAAGGTCATTGTTATCACCGGCGCTTCGCAAGGCATGGGGCATGCCGCATTCCCGGCAGCAGGAGATCGCTGCACGCCGCCCAGGATGGCGGTGCAACGAAGTCGAATTCTTCGTCACGCGGATCTCGTTTGAAGCCCTCGACAAGGAGCGTGCTGCAAGTCTGAGCGATGTGCCGACCAGACTTAGTCTGCCCGAGAGGGACGTCGATCGCCTGATCGAGGCGGGGAGGGATGCCATCCTTGGCAACCCGGTGATCCGCGAGTTCGAGCGCGAATCGACCGAGGCGCGATAGTCCCGCGGCACGCGGCGTGGGTGAGGCGGGCGGTGGCGAGAATCTCAAAATGGCCGGAATCAGGCGTAGGCCCACCCGCGCGTGGGTGCGCGGGCGCCAGAGGCAACTACCTACAGTTCTCCGCCATTGGACCTTGATAAGGCAACGGCCGCGCTACGCTACAGAACGGCCGTCCGAAGATTGCACAGTCTTAACCCCGAACCAACCGCATGTACGCCGGCCGCGCGGAGGACGGGAAACCTGCGGGGGGGAAAGTCCACGGGCGGCGTAATTCAATTTTCGGGCTGACGTTCGCTCTCGGCGTCATTGTGGGCAAAAGCCTTCTGCGCTGTCTCCCCGATCTTCCTCGATCTCCGCTCGACATCTGCTTTGGCAGCATTGAGTACGTCCGTCCTTCACTGCAGCCCCCTCCTGCGCGATCGCGCGCACCGTCCCTCGCAGGGCGGCATTGTCCAAGTTTGCCGAACCCTGCGTACAACCCGTGACGGCTGCCCAATCGGTATCTGCCGTCATAAGCTGTTGCACAGGAGCGGCTATGCGCTGTTTCTACATGTCTATTTCAAACTGGAGAGGACAATGTTAATGCTCAAGGGATTCCATCATTTGACCCTCGGCGTGAGGCACGCACAGGAGGATGTGGACTTCTACGTCAAGCTGCTCGGGCAGAGCCTCGTGAAGAAGACCGTGCTCCTTGACGGCGAGGACCCCATCTACCACCTTTATTATGGCAACGCGAATGGCGATCCAGGGACCCTGGTGACGTCGTTCCCGTTCCGTCAGCGGGGCGTCATGGCGCGTCCGGGATCGGGCCAGGTGCGGGTCATCAACTACTCGGTTCCCAAGGGCTCGCTCGAATTCTGGCGCAGCCGCTTCGATGCCATGGACGTGCCGTATGACAGCGAGATCGTCGAGCGCTTCGGAGAGCGCCGCCAGCGACTCCAGCATCCGTGCGGCATCGAGTTCGATCTCGTCGAAACGGATCTCGACTCGCGCCCGGCTTGCGTGGCCAGCGATATCCCCGAAGCCCATGCCATCCGCGGCGTCCACAGCATCACGCTGTCGCTGCGGGAAGTCGCCGAATCGATCCGCTTCATGAGCGAAGCGATCGGGTTCCGGAACGCAGGCCAGGCGGGATCCTACTACCGCTTCGAGACGTACACCGGCGGCCCGGGGACGATCGTCGAGTTCCTGCATGAGCCGGACCGGCACCAGGGTTCGTCGATCTACGGCGAAGGCACGGTCCACCATGTGGCCTTCGCGGTGGATAACGTGGAGCAGCAGGCGATCCTGAAGGAGAGAATGTTTGCCCTGGGCTACATCGATACGTCCGAATCGGTGCACCGCAACTACTTCCGCTCGATGTACTTCAAGATGCCCGGCGGCGTGATGTTCGAGGCGACCACCACCGACATCGGCTTCGCGATCGATGAAGAGCCCGGCCATTTTGGCGAGGAGTTCCAGCTCCCGCCGTGGCTGGCGGATCGCAAGGACGAGCTGCTGGGCCGGCTCGAGCCCATCTCTGTATGACGTTGCCGGGGATCACCATGCAAAAACCGAAAGTACTGATTGTTTTCTACTCACGAAACAGCTCCACCGAGATGCTGGCCAAGGCTGTCGCCGAGGGGGCCCTCGAAGCTGGCGCAGAAGTCCGCATGCGGCGTGTGCGGGAGGTTGTCGGCCCCGACGTCATGCGGCAGGCGCCGGGCTGGCTCGAGAACGCCACGGAGATGAACGCGAAATATGAGGCGCCGACCGAAGCCGATGCCGAGTGGGCTGACGCCATCGTGTTCGGCACGCCGACGCGGTTCGGGTCGATTTCGGCCGAACTCAAGGCGTATATCGACGGGCTCGGCGGCCTCTGGTTCGCGGGAAAACTGAATGACAAGGTGGGCTCGGTCTTCGGCTCGACGTCCTCGCGCCACGGCGGCAATGAAGCCACGCTGCTGGCGACCTACGCGCCCATGGCGCACCTGGGCCTGATCATCGTGCCGCTGGGCTATGCCGACGCGGCGATGTTCAAGGCCGGCACCCCGTACGGCGCGACTCACGTCTCGCAGCGTGACGCCGTGAAGCCCGACGACGATCACCTGGCGGTTGCCCGGTTCCAGGGCCGCAGGGTGACGACCGTCGCTCGCGCCTTGCACGCCCAGCCGCAGCCCGTGGCAGCCTGAAAGTAATAGCCCGATAGTAAAAAAGAGCGGGGACTCGCTGTCTCCGCCCTTTTTGCATCGGCACAGGCCGCTGACACGATAGCATCCGCTCAGGCTGGCGCAGTCTCCACGCAGCATGCTTGACGATCATGGACTCGAGCGCCGCGATCTTGTGACCGCAGACCGTTTCCATGACCGTCTTGAGCGCGTCACTCCGCAGCCTGGGCGTTTCTCTGTCCGCGGGCGTGCGGACACACCGCGGGCGGATCGCCGATGAAGCCGCGCGCAGACCAGAGTTCCGGGAACGGGATCTCGTTCATGGTCGGCAGGAGCCACGCAATGCCCTCGGTGCCGAAGTAGGCCGGCCGGGCGCCGAACGTCCGGCGCGTTGCCATCAGGTGCAGGTGCTTCCACGCGGAGAACCCCTCCGCGATATCGGCCAGCGTCTCGCCGAGCTGCTGCAGTTCACGGTGCTCGTCCGGGTCGGCGTAGACCTCGCGCCAGACATTCTCTACCGCCTGGTCCGGCGTGTAGGGCACACTGAAATCGCGTTCGAGTACCACCGCCGGCACGGCGAAGCCCTTGCGGCCCAGGTGGGCGAGCACGTCGTCATACAGGCTCGGCTCCGCCAGCGCCTTGCTGAGTTGTTCCCAGCGCCGGGGTTGCGGCAGGAAGTGCTGCAGGTGCTCCTCTTGCTTGATGCCGAGCAGGTAGACCATCTGCCGGTACGTCCAGCCCTGGAGGGCGGTGTCCTTGCCGAACTTTGGGCCAACGCAGGACAGGATGGCCAGCAGGTCGACCGGCGTCATCCACGCGATAGAGCGCCATGTGGCATTGAGCGGCTCGTGGTGGGCGACGACGCGCCGCAGCGTCCGGCAGGCCCCGGTCAGGTCATCGGCACGCAATTGCGCCTGCGCGGCCTGTATTTCCTTGATGATCAGCATCCAGTAGAGCTCGGACACCTGCGCCGATACGATCCAGGCGTGCTCGCCGGGATGATCGCTGACCGGGCGCTGCAGCGAGTGGAGCACGTCTGTTTGTAACCAGTCACTGTATGGCGTATGCCCGGCCGGCGACGGGGATGCGGGCTTGACGGTATCGTTCACTTTGGTCTCCTCGTGGTGGTGGGGTCAGGCAAGTTTTGTGGAACGGCGACGATGCGCAGCATCGGATGGCTGGGCGGTCATTACCACAGGCTCTCCAACAGCGCATCCAGCTTCGTGCCCGCATCCTCGCCAAGGTCGCCGACCTCGGAGGGATAGTTCTGCTTGAGCAGGACCGCCATCTCGGGGAGCTTCGCCCGATCGAAATCGACGTCGCCGAGCCGGCTCGGCAATTCCAGTGCGTCCACGGCTGCCTCAATGCGGCCAGCGAGGAATGCGGCGGGCGTGCGGCTGCCACGGTCCGTGGAGAAAATCTCAAGCTTTCGGCCATAGGCGTCGGCGCAGGCGCGGATGACGGGCGCCAGCGCAATGCACGACGTCACGCTGTGCGGTACTCCGAACGTCCCGCCGAGGATGTGCCCGATCCGATGGCTCAGGCCGTAGATGACCGAAGCAGGATAGAAATAACACTGCCACGCAGCGAGCTGAAGCTGCAGCAGGTCGTCGGTCGACACGTGGCCGCCCGCGATGGCCTCGCGCGTTTCGAGTTTGCGCGGCCACTTCTCCAGCACGGCAAGGAAGCGCTCCACGCCCCTGGCGGCGAGGATGGCGTGCGGGTGATCCACGTCGACCCGGCGCATGCCTTCCACCGCATGGTCGATCCCCTTGATGGCCGAACTCAGTAGCAGCATACGTGGCGTGTCGACAATCATCCGGGGATCGATCACCACCAGCCTGGGGGTCGTTTCGCGCACGGCATAACTGCGCTTGAACTTCTGGGGACCGACCGTTTCCGTCACGCCGAAGTAGTGGGAAAACTCCGAACCCGACAGGGTCGTCGGAATCGCGGCAATGGGCAGGTAGCGGCCGGTCTGCTGGAAATGCTGGTAGGAGACTGCCTTTGCGGCATCGAGTACAGAGCCGCCGCCGAGGGCGATGATCGATCCCGCATTGGCCTCGATGCATGCACGCAGTCCGTCGCGTACGGCGAAATCGGGCACATGCGGCGGCAGGCCGGTAAAGGTGCCCACGCCGTCGGCGATGGCAGGCCGCAGGTGCTCGCGGTTCAAGGCCTCAAGGAATTCCACGGTGAACGTCATCGGACGGCGGATGCCGTAGTTCCCCATGGAGGGGGCAACGGTTCTCAGCACGTCGTGTCCCCAGACAATCTCTTCCTGCGGCAAGCATTTCAACTGGTTCATTCCACTTCTCCACCATGTTTTTGTATGCGATCGGGGGCTCCGATCCCGAGTAGGAAGATAGGCGAATCGGGTTCGCGCGTGCGCGCGGGATTTGAGAACGGAGCGTTCAGGATTTTGGACGCCGCACATGCGCGAATGGGGCCTGTCGTTCGTTGTTTCCGGACGAAGCTTTCAAGTTTTGCCGTCTTCACAAGGCAGGGGACGTGTCTATGATCCTTTCCACCGTGGCGACCCCCACCACGAGAACGGAGACATGAAGATGGAGGCAATCCAGATGACCGAAGCGCTGATTCGCGGACGCCGCAGCAAGCGCGGCTTCCTTGACCAGCCGGTGCCGATCGAGACTGTCAGGGACATCCTGTCGGTCGCGAAATACGCGCCGAGTTCGAGCAACACGCAGCCCTGGCGCTGCTATGTGCTGACCGGAAAGGCGCGCGAGAAGATTGCGGGAGCCGCGGTCGAGGCGTATCGCGCCGATCCTGAGGGACTGGCGCCCGACTACCCGTTTTTTCCAAAGGAATTGCCGGCGCCATTCTCGTCGCGCTTCAATACGTTTCGTGGGATGCTGGGCGATGCGCAGGGCGTGCACAGGAGCGATATCGTCGGGCGCCGGCGCGACGTCGAACGGCAGTTCCGGTTCTTTGATGCGCCAGTGGGACTGATCTTCACCATGGACCGGCGCCTGGAATGGGCCAGCTTCATCTGCTACGGCTGCTTCCTTCAGAACATCATGCTGGCCGCGCGCGCACGGGGCCTGGACACCTGCCCGCAGCAGATCTGGTCGCTGCAATCGGCGGTGCTTCGTGAAGGCCTCGCCATTCCCGACGGGGAGATGATCGTGGCCGGAATGTCACTCGGCTATGCAGACAACAGTTTTCCGGAAAACAACATGGAGTTGCGCAAGCTGGAACTGGACGAGTTCGTCTCGTTCGTCGACCGGTGACACGCGGAACCGTCCAGGCCGCTCCCTGACCTGGAAAAGCGCGAAGAAGCCGATAGCCAGCGTTAGCGAGTCTCGGCAAATTGCGGAGAAGTCGAATCGTTAAGGCAGGCGCGCTTCGCCGGCTGATGCGGATGCGCCGAGCCCTCAGCCGAAAAATAGAATACAGAGACGGAGGAGACATGATTAAAGTGCCCGCGAAGTTTTCTGCGGTGGTTGCGCTCGCTTGCTTGCTGGCCTCCAACGCCGAGGCAACCGAGAATGGTCAGACCAGTTACCCTGTTGGCGTCAATACCGTATTGAATGGAATTTTGCCACCGCCTGGTGAAACCCAGTTTTACAATTACACGCTCTACTACCATGCCGGAAAGTTCGCTGGCCCGCATGGAGAAAGTCTCCTGCCCGGGTTCCAGTTGAACGCGTTTATTGACGCCCCGCGTATCGTTCACACATGGGGCACTACATTTGGCCCCTTTACTCTGTCTAGTGGTGTAATCATTCCGCTCGTTCATATTCGGGCGGACACGCCAGGCGGCGGCGGCAAGCGCAATGGAATTGGAGACATCATCGTTGAGCCGCTGTACATCGGTTATTCAAATCCATCGCGATCATTCTTCGCCTACCTCACCACCGAAATTGCAGTGCCGAGCGGGTCCTACTCAGCGAACCGAGTGGCGAACACCGGCCGGAATGTATATGCGCTAACGCCGCAACTCAGCACGACATGGTTTCCCACGCCCGCAGTTGAAGTCTCTACCACCACGCTCGTAGAGATCAGTTCACCGAATTCAGCGACTCGATATCACTCTGGCGCGGTTGCCGCACTTGAGTATCTGCTTGGCTATTCGCTGAACAGCAAGTTCCAGCTCGGACTTCAGGGATATCTGCTGAAGCAGTTCACCGATGACAAAGTCAACGGCACGCCCGTCCCAGGGAATGGGTTTCGCGGGAAAGCGGTCGCAGTCGGGCCGCAACTACGATACATGTGGTCGCCGGCGGCCGGCATTGTGTTCAAGTATCAGCGCGAGTTCGAAGTGCAGAATCGGCCGCAAGGCAACAAGTTCTGGGTTGAACTGTGCTTCCCTCTTTGATCGACTGCCCGAACCGGCCGAGGTGGCGCACCGCGCATTGACGGTTGTGGCGCGAGCGGGCGCCGGCCACGGCAACGGCGGTCATTGGGGCGCCCGACCGTGGCACTGCGCACCCCCCTTGCAGTACCATGCGATGGCAGGCACACACCATTGGCCAACTCAACCGCTACCAAGGCAGCCAAATGCTGGACCTGAAAGACGTTTTTCACTTCGTGCAAGTGGTCGACCGCGGTGGCTTTACGTCTGCCGGCAACAGCCTGGGGCTGCCCAAGTCCACGTTAAGTCACAGGGTCAAGGAACTGGAGGCTTCGCTGGGGGTTCGCCTGATTAACCGGACCTCGCGCCAGTTTGCCTTGACCGACGTAGGCTCAGAGTTCTACCAGTACGCTGTCGCCTTGCTGCAGAGCGCCGACGTCGCGGAACAGGCGATGCGCCAGAGGCTCGCGGAACCCAGCGGGATCATCCGCGTGACGGTAGCGGTCGAGCTTGCGCAGTTTGCGCTGCGCCAGGTCCTGCCGACCTTCCTGAGCAGCCATCCCAAGGTCAGCATCGTGGAAATCGCCACGGACAGGCTCGTCGACGTTGTCGGCGAGGGCTTCGACCTGGCGCTGCGCGGACATACCTCGGCGCTGCAGGATTCCAACCTGGTCCAACGGCCCATTGTCAGGGCGCCATGGTACCTGTTTGCGGGTGCCGACTACCTCGAACGGATGCCACTCCTGGAGGCACCGGAGCAACTTGCATCCCATGCCATCGTCTCGATGGTGCGCAAAGGGCCGCTGCAATGGCAACTGCGCGGGCCCGACGACAGGCTCGTCACCATCCCGGTCGAGCCACGCTTCCAGAGCAACAGCATGATGTCCCTGAAGGAGGCAGCCTGCGCCAACGTTGGCGTGGCAGCCCTGCCCGGGTATATCTGCCGGCCCGAGCTGCAGGCTGGCGTGCTGCGGCAAGTCCTGCCGGGCTGGATCGCCGCGGATGCGCGCATCTCCGCCCTCATGCCCTATCGGACCGGACTGCTTCCGGCGGTGCGGTCGCTGGTCGATTTCCTCGCCGCAGAGCTGCCCAAGGTCACCGCATTCGACGGCCGCTGACCCGGCACTACCTCCTCTGCCTCCAATGCCACGCGGGCCACGTCCCGTGTGTCCCGCCGGGCGTTCCATATTCATGGACGCTGCGTTCGGCGCCAGCCAGCTGCCAAGGCCGAGCCGATCCACTATCGTTTCCAACCAGGGATAAGCCAACCGCAACGTCACCCTGGAATGGATACATGAATCAGCTGAACTGCCTGCCACAAGACGCGATCTTCTCTGGCCACGACATACTTCCGACGGCTGTCGCGTCGCTCGACCAGCACGGCATCCGACGCCCATCCCGAACGACGGCCCCGCATTCCATGGGCTTGCGCAGCGCGCTGGATGCCCTTGCCACGCGGCAGATCACCGCGACGGCATTGACGGAGCAGGCGCTCGAACGCGCGGAAGCCAGCAAGCGGCTGCTCAATGCATTCTCGGCGATCGATTGGGACCGTGCCCTGAAGGCGGCCGCGGAAAGCGATCGCCGCTATGGCGAACGCCGGCCGCGGCCACTGGAAGGGCTGCCCATTGCGGTCAAGGATCTGATCGACACCAAGGGCATGGAGACCCGCTACGGTTCCGCAGCCTATCTCGGTCATGTGCCAGCCGCCGATGCGGAGATCGTGAAAACTCTGGTGGAGCGCGGCGCGATCATCATAGGCAAGACCACGACCCACGAATTCGCGTGGGGCGTGACAACCGCCAGCGCCAGGTTTGGCGATACCCTGAATCCGCTGGACCATACACGCATACCCGGGGGTTCCAGTGGTGGTGCCGCGGCGGCGATTGCGCACGGTGCCATCATGGCGGGCGTGGGCACGGATACCGGCGGCTCGGTCCGGATTCCCGCCGCACTGTGCGGCGTCGTCGGATACAAGCCCACGCTCGGCACGTTATCCACACGCGGCGTGTTCCCCCTGGCGCCCACTTGCGACCACGTTGGCCTGCTCGGCGAGCAGGTCGACGACGTGCTGTTGCTCGCCGATGCCGTCGACATCAAGGTTCCCGAGAGCGATGCGTGGCTGTCCGCAAGGCTGGGCGTCATTCGTGACATTGCACCGGTTCCACTCAGTCCTGAGATTGCGGTGCCATTTGATGGCGCGATGAAGCGGCTGGCGCAAGTCTTTTCCTGCGTGAACGTCAGCACTTCCGGCCTGTTCGATGCGGTATTCGGTGCCTTCGCGAGCATCGTCCTGATCGAAGGCGGCATCGAGCATTTCCGCCGCAATGACTGGGACCGTATCTCGACGCACTACAACCCGGAAACCGTCGACCGGCTGAAACGCGCCGAAACCATGGACCTGCGCGCCTATGCAGCGGCCCAGCAGGCCAGGCGAGATTTCACGGCAAGGCTGCACAAGGTGATGTCGACGGTTGACTATCTCGTGCTGCCGACATGCCCGTGCACCGCACCGCATCTCGATGCCGGCACCGTCAGCATTGGCGCCTGGACCGGCACCGTCCGCGAGGCGCTGATGACCTATACGGCGCCGTTCAATGTCGCGGGATTTCCTGCCATCTCGATTCCCCTGGCGACCGGCGAACGCAGCCTTCCCGCGGCCTTGCAGATCGTCGCGAAGCCCGGCGACGACGGTGCGCTGCTGCAGATTGCACAGCAGATGGAGCTGATGCTGCGAACGGGCACCGCCCAAAATGAGTTGCTAGACGTCAACCCAACAACCAGGAGACAACGATGAACGATAGCGCCAAACCTGAGTCCCAGGAAGCCAGCAATGAGCCATGACAAACTGACGAATATGGCGGCTGGTGCCCGTGCCGCCATCGCGGACCCGGCGCGAATCTCTCTCGTGGGAAGTGACGCCAACCCGCGCTTCGAACTGTTCCACGCCGCCAGTTCGCTCTGCTCGCAGAAAGTGCGCACGGTACTGTTCGAGAAGCAGTTGCCGTACCGTTCGAACGATATGATGATCCTCGGTTCGATGGGGCCGGATGGCCTTGTTCCGGCCGAGCACTACCATCCGCCCTACGTCCGACTGCGGTTGCTTGCAGGCCGGGAAGTGGGGCGGGAATTTGTCAGCGGCTATAGCGGGCGCACTTCGGTGGAGACCGAAGGCTTTGATCCCTGCACGGTCCCGTTGCTTGTGGACTACGAGGCTGGCCGCGTCATTGCCGATTCCAAACGGATCTGCTGCTATCTCGATGCGGTATCGCGCGATCCCATTGATCTCGTGCCGGGGGATGCCGATGCGCGTGCCCGGGTGATGCACCAGGTGAACATCGTCGATCAGCTCCCGAACGGCACCTTGCTCTACGGCTTTCATCCCGATGCCGACCGGCGGCCTGAAGCGCTCAAGACAGCCATGGAAACGGTCTACGACTACAAGATCCAGGCACTCGAAGCCATGATTGACGCCAATGCCGACGATGCGGAGCTGGTTGCAGCCTATCGCGCGAAGATCGCGAAGGAGCGGGGTGGCAAGTCGGTCCGCCACGATGCGGCATTTCAGCGCGCCGCACGTCGGCACGTCGCGGGCCTCTTGGCGGACCTCGACCATGCGCTTGGTTCGTCGTCACCGTACCTCAGGGGGGAATCATTCTCGCTCGGCGATGTGCTGTGGGGTGTCAACCTGGTCCGGATGGCTTATCTGGGGCTTGCGTCGATGTGGGAAGGCCTGCCCAACGTCGTGCGATATGTGGATGCGCTGGCCAAGCGTCCGTCCCTGTGCAAGGAAGCGGTCCAGGCTACGGTCGATTCCATGCCGCCTTCGCACTATATGCATGGCATGGCCCGCTGCGGGGAGGCGGTGCCGGTGTAGTCCGCCAGCCCGATGGCACCGGCCAATGCCGGCGCCTGTGGCGGAAGGGGAATGCGCGGAGACTCTGAATCTCCGCCCATTTGCTTTCTCAGGCCGTCACGGGCCGGGTCCCGGCGGATGCGCGCCCTGGGGTATGATCGGAGGTCAAGATCACATCCAGATCCGATCCGTTGCCACCGCCGGCAATGATTCGCTTTCCCATGCATCGGCGTTGCGGCACTGCCCGGATACGTCTGCCAGGCTATGACGAAGTCACCGGCTCAGGACCCATCCAATGCTGCGCCGCTGCATGAGCAGATCTATGCACGGATTCGTGCCTCGATCCAGCAAGGGCAACTGAAACCCGGGCAGCGGGTGCCATCCTTGCGTGCGTTTGCGGGCGAGCTAGGCGTAGCGCGCGGGACCGTTCAGGTCGCCTATGAGCGGCTCCTGGGCGAAGGCTACCTGATCGCCAGAGGCCCTGCGGGGACGTTTGTTTCCGAGCAAATTGCGCCATCGCGCCCCCACCGCGTGGCCGCAGCGGCTGGATCCAGCCGCACGCCACCGAACCAGGAACTTACCGAGTTTTCTATCGAAACGGAGGGTGGAATCCCCGCGCCGTTGCAACTGGGGCTTCCCGCGCTGGATGAGTTCCCGCGGAAACTATGGACGAGGTTGATGGCGCGGCAAGTACGCAGCGCCGGCTCGCTGACCAGGCCGGCGTCAGCCGGATTTGGCCCGCTGCGAGAAGCGTTGGCCGCTTACCTGCAGCGCTCACGGGGCATCGACGCCCAGCCGCACCAGGTGTTCGTCGTGCCGGCCTATACGGCCAGCCTTGCGCTGATTGTGGATGCGCTCAGGCTGGCGGGCGAAAGCGCCTGGGTTGAGGATCCCAGCTACCCGCCGACAGCCCAGTCACTCAGGCGCCTGAACCTGCAGGTCCGGAATGTGCCAGTGGATGATCATGGCCTCGACGTCGATTTTGGGCGTCAGCATTTTCCAGAGGCGCGCCTGGCCGTAGTGACGCCATCGCACCAGAGCCCGACTGGCGTGGCACTGACACTGCAACGTCGCGTCGAACTGCTCGACTGGGCCGGTGAGCGGGGCGCATGGATCATCGAGGACGACTACGACGGCGAGTTTCGTTACCGCGGCCACCCGTTACCGGCCTTGAAGAGCCTGGATACATGCGACCGGGTGATCTATTGCGGCACGCTTAGCAAGGTGCTGTACCCGGGGCTACGGCTCGCTTACGTGGTCGTGCCACAGAGTCTGGTGCCGACAATGGATCTGGCCTGCAGGCGCACGGTGCATGGCGGCTGCCCTGAACTCTTGCAAGCCGTGGCGGCGGAGTTTATTGCGCAGGGGCACTTCGCCCGGCACATCAAACGCATGCGCACGCTTTACGCGCGACGACGTGCAATGCTGGCCGAGGCGCTGGCTCCATACAAAACGGACGGCTTCACTGTTTGCCTGCAGGATGGCGGCATGCACCTTCTGGTCGACGTCAGGGACGATCTTGACGATCTGGCGATGGCCCGTCGTGCGCGCGAGGCAGGATTCGCCGTCCATTCGCTGACCGCCTGGCGGCAGGGTGCGCCCGGGCGGCGTGGCTTGATGATGGGTTTTGCCAATCTGCGCAGTCAGACTGAAGCCGATCGCCTGGTTGCCGAGCTGATGCGCGCGCTGAAAGCATAGACGATCGTCAGGGACGCTTGACCGTTGATTCCGCGCGGCTCGCGTCCATCATTATCGAAGCCTGGGAAGGGGCGGTCCTGCGCAGCAAGGTCGAGCGCAATGGCGACGCCTGCCGACGCGCTACCAACCATCGGTCATACCGCCCCATGTCGATGGCCCAGTCGAAAACAATAAACATGTGCCTGTTGACTGAGTCATCGTCCATTTACATTGGGGCCTGCACAAGCCAGCACGCACCGGCACCATGACCAGGGACCTGATGCCCAGACATATTCAAGGAAACGCGCGCACGCGCCAATAGAGGAGTCTCACCATGTCTTCAGATCGCAGCCTCGATCAAGGCCTATCGCGACGTAACCTGTTGTTGGGCGGGGCGGCCACAGCCAGCGCGCTGGTGGCTTCCGGCTTGCCCGGACCTGCGGCGGCGGCACCGTCGGCAGAAAAGTCGACCACCGCAAAGGCAAGCGGCAAGGCTTCAGGCGGCTACATCACGGCAAAGGACGGCACCCAGCTCTATTTCAAGGACTGGGGCGCCGGTCGCCCCGTTGTATTCAGTCATGGCTGGCCACTGAGCTCGGACAGTTGGGAATCCCAGATGATGCTCGTTGCGTCGGAAGGGTATCGCGCCGTTGCACATGACCGTCGTGGCCACGGTCGTTCAAGCCAGCCATGGAATGGCAACGAGATGAACACTTATGCTGACGACCTGGCCATTGTGTTCGAAACCCTTGACCTGCGGGACGCCATCCTGGTGGGCTTCTCCACGGGTGGTGGCGAGGTGGCCCGGTACATCGGCCGGCACGGTGCGCGACGCGTTTCAAAGGTGGTGCTGGTTTCAGCCGTGCCGCCTTTGATGGTGAAGACCGCCGCCAATCCGCGCGGACTGCCAATCGAAGTATTCGACGGCCTGCGTGCCGCACAACTTGCCAATCGGTCGCAGTTCTACAAGGACGTGCCGGCGGGGCCGTTCTATGGCTTCAACCGTCCCGGTGCAAAGCCGTCGCAGGGGTTGATCGACGCATGGTGGGCGCAGGGCATGCAGGGTGGACACAAGAGTACGTACGACTCGATCAAGGCATTTTCTGAGACCGACTTCACCGAGGATCTCAGGAAGATCGATGTGCCGACCCTGATCATCCACGGCGACGACGATCAGATCGTGCCGATCGACGCCGCTGGACGCGCATCGGCAAAGCTCGTCAGGAATGCGAAGCTGATCGTCTACCCCGGTGCGCCGCATGGGCTCACAGACACCCACAAAGACAGATTCAACGCCGACCTGTTGGCATTCATCCGTAGTTGAAACGACGCCGCATCTGCCGGGCCCCACGAAGGCGCCGGCAGACTGGGCCCACCATAAGAGGTACTTCCCATGTGCAACCACAATAGCCCCTATGCAGATCCCGTTGATCCGGCTCTGCCGAAGTCCTGCATTACGCTGGACCTGTCCCGCACCGCGCTCGTCGTGATCGACCCGCAGATCGACTTCATGAGCCCCGAAGGCCGCAGCTGGGGCGTGGTGGGAGAAAGCGTGACGGAGCAGAACCTCGTGGCCAACCTGGTCCGTCTGTTCGAGGCAGCAAAACAGGCGGGCATCACGGTCGCCATCTCTCCCCACTATTACTTCCCCCATGATCACACATGGAAAGTGCAGGGCCCCGCCGAAATGTTCCAGCATGCCATCGGCATGTTCGACCGTCCGGGCGCGCTGAACCTGGACGGATTCCGTGACTCGGGCGCGGACTTCGTGCCGGAGCTCAAGCCGTATATCGAGGATGGCAAGACCATCATCTGCTCCACGCACAAGCTGTACGGCCCGCAGGCCAACGACCTTGTCCTGCAATTGCGCAAGCAGCGCGTCGACCAGGTGATCCTTGCGGGCATGGCCGCCAATCTGTGCGTCGAATCTCATCTGCGGGATCTGCTGGAGCAAGGTTTCGAAGTTGCTGTCGTGCGCGACGCCGTAGCAGGGCCGAAGCTACCTGAAGGGGACGGATATCACGCGGCACTGGTCAACTTCCGCTTCATCGCAAACGCGCTGTGGGATACCAACGAAACCGTGCAGCGGTTGGCAGTAAAGGTTGAAGCAGCCGCGTAGCGCCCTTCTTGCGCCAGGGGCGACAGCCCCTGGCGCGGCAATGGCAGGTGCATCAATGTCTGGTTCAAAGAATGCATAGAGGCGACTCACATGCCCAAGATTCCTTCGCGCTACAGCTATTTCGCCTATGGTGTTATCCAGGCCGGCTTGACCTGCTCCATCGCTGCTGCCATCGCAAGCCTTCCATTTGCAGAAGAGGGCCGGTTCTTTCAGCACTGGCTAAGGTCCTGGAGCGTCTCCTGGCTGACCATGCTGCCGGTCGTCGTGTCGGCCACGCCCATCATTCGCCGCCTGGTCGATCGCATGACAAACCACTCTTAGGTCATACCGTCCTTGTTGATGGCCTAGTTGAAAACGATAAACATGTGCCTGTTGACTGTGTCATCGCTCAACTACATTGAAGCCTGCACAACCAGCACGCATCGGCACCATGACCAAGAACCTGACGCTCAGACATGCGGAAACGGAGGCCGAGATCCGTGCCTGCTTCCCTGTCATGCGGCAACTGCGCCCCAGGCTGCAAATGCCGGAAGACTTCCTCGACGCCGTCATGCTGCAACGCGGACAAGGGTACCGGCTGCTCGCGCTCTGGGACGATGGCAAAGCTGTTGCGCTGGCCGGATATCGGCGTCTTGACAACCTCATCCACGGGCGCTTTCTGTACGTCGACGACCTGATCACCGATGCCGAAGGCCGGGGGCGGGGTCACGGCGAGCGTCTGCTGCAAGCGCTTTGCGAGCTTGGACGCACAGAAGGCTGCCAGCGACTTGTCCTGGATACCGCACTCGCGAAAGCGCTGGCCCAGCGCTTCTATTTCCGTTCCGGCCTGCTCGCCAAGGGCCTCCACTTCTGCATGGAGCTGCAATGAAGCTCCTCAACCTGCTGCTGCTGCTCGATTGCAGCCCGCGCCGTGACTATTCCACGAGCCGGCGCTCCGAGTCGAGCTGGCGCGGGGATGCCGCGTTCCCTAACATGGAATCGTTCCACCTTCCTCAGCACGGAGAAGCATCATGAAGATTGTCGTCATTGGCGGGACCGGCCTGATCGGCTCGAAGACCGTCGCCATTTTGCGCCAGGGCGGCCACGAGGTCGTGGCCGCCTCGCCCAGGAGCGGTGTCAACAGCATCACTGGCGAGGGGCTCCAGGAGGCCCTCGCCGGCACTCAGGTGGTGATCGACCTTGCCAATTCCCCGTCGTTTGAAGACAAGGCGGTGCTGGAGTTCTTCGAGACCTCCGGCCGCAACCTTCATGCGGCGGAGACCAAGGCGGGCGTTCAGCACCATGTCGCGCTGTCCATCGTCGGCACCGACCGGACGCCCGAGAACGGCTATTTCCGTGCCAAGGTCGCGCAGGAAAAACTGATAGAGGCCTCCGGCATCCCCTACACCATCATCCGCTCGACCCAGTTCATGGAATTCATCGGCGGCATCGCCGATTCCAGTGCGCAAGGAAATATCGTCAGCCTATCGCCTGGGCTGTTCCAGCCGATTGCGGCGGACGACGTTGCCGCAATCGTTGCCGATGTGGCGCTCGCGCCACCGCGAAACGGCATCGTCGAGATCGCGGGCCCGGAACGAGCCCCGTTCAACGAGATCGTCGCCCGCTATCTCAAGGCGGTTGGCGACCCGCGTGAAGTCGTGCGCGACCCCGAGGCCCGCTACTTCGGCGGCCGGGTCGAGGAACATTCGCTCGTGCCGTTGGGCGAGGCGCGCCTCGGGCGCATCGGCTTAGAGGAATGGCTGCGTCAATCGCAGCAACGATAGGCCGCAAGGCGCATGCCCACGCAAGCAGCACCGCGTTCGTCAGTATCACATTGAGCAGATCACCAGGAGCAAACATGACCCAACGTACGAATTACTTCCAGCAATCCCCGGAACTGTCCAAGAAGCTCATGGAGTTCGGCGCGCTGTTCCAGAAGACCACGATTGAAGAGCCCATTCGCGAGCTCGTCGAGATTCGCGCGTCGCAGCTCAATGGCTGCGCGTTCTGCGTCGACATGCATATCAAGATGGCGAAGATCCACGGCGAGCGCGAATTGCGCCTGCATCATGTGGCGATCTGGCGCGAGTCGACGCTGTTCTCGCCGCGCGAACGCGCCGCGCTGGCCTGGACCGAGGTGCTGACGAGGCTTCCCGCCGACGGCGTGCCCGACGATATCTATGAGCGCGTGCGCACCCAGTACAGCGAGAAGGAACTGTCGGACCTCACCTTCCTGGTGGGGGCGATCAATACCTGGAATCGCCTGAACGTGGCGTTCCGCATGGTGCCTGGTTCGTCGGACAAGGCGTTCGGGCTCGACAAGGCCAACCTGGAGTGATGCCATGAAGACGGTCACTTCCGTTGCGGCAGCCCTTGTGTTGTCGTGCCTGACGGTTGCAAAGCCGGCCGCCGCCGCGCCGGAGGCGAGTGTCACGCCCCTGGTCAAGGAAGCGTTGCCCGAATATCCGGGGAAGGAAGCCGAGATGATCATCGTGGAGTATCCGCCGGGCAGCGCCGATCCCGTGCATCGCCATGACGCCCACGCCTTCGTCTACGTGCTCGAGGGCAGCATCGTCATGGGCCTCAAGGGCGGAAAAGAGGTAACGCTCAAACCGGGCGATACCTTCCACGAAGGTCCCAACGATATCCACACCGTCGGACGCAATGCCAGCAAGACGCAGCCAGCAAAGTTTGTCGTGTTCCTGCTCAAGAAAAAGGGCGCGCCGATCCTGACGCCGGTGAAGTAGTCGTCGTCCCTTCAGGCACCGGCAATGCCGGTGCGCACTGTCCGGCACGGCAAGAGCGGCGCTACCGCATGCTCTTGCCGTGCCGCTGTTTTCCGGGGTGGCGTGAAGGGTTGTGGGACGGAAATTGATACTACGTCGGTTTCTTGGCAATATCACCATGACAAAACCAGGTCCCGGGTAGCGATCTGGTCGGTGGTGAGGCGGTTGGCCGTGCTGCCCCTGCCGGCAGTTCGGACCTTGGATCCGCGAACTGCCGCACTGCCGCGAGACGCGCACCATGCACCTGGGAAAATCGTACACAATATCCGAGTTCACGTTCTGGTCGAGACGGCAACTTTATGCCTCGCTGGCATGCGGTTCGCTGCCCGTAGTCCTTTATCAGTTCTTCGGGCTGAAATGGCTGTCGATTCCGGTCTCGGTTGTGGTGCTGCTGGGCACCGCCACGTCATTCATCGTGGGTTTCCGGAATGTGCAGACCTACAGCAGGGCCCTGGAGGCACAGCAGATCTGGACTGAGATCCTGACCGGCAGCCGGTGTCTGGGTATGATGAGCCAGGACTTTCTGGCAGGGCAGGCGGCCGGGCGGGATCTGGTTCTCCGCCATTGCGCGTGGCTGACGGCGCTCCGCTACCAGCTGAGAACCCCAAGGATCTGGGAAAGCGCGGGCAAGGCATCCAACGTGGAGTACCGGAAGTACTACCGGGTTCCAGAGTGGGAGACGCCATTGCACGAGGCGCTTGCGCGGTATCTGCCACAGGCCGAACTCGACTCGCTTGCGCACGCCGAGAGCAAGACAAGCCGGTTGCTGGGAACGCAGTCGGCGACGATCAGGCGGCTCCTTGACGCTGGCGAGATCGGCAATGCCTTCTATCTGGAGTTGGTGGGATCGATCAGAGGCTTCTTCGCGCAGCAAGGACGGGCGGAGCGTATCAAGGACTATCCGTATCCCAGGCAATATGCGGTCGTCAACAAGCTCTTTGTCCGTACGTTTTGTCTGCTACTGCCTTTTGGCATTCTTACGGAATTCGAAAAGCTCAATGCCAGCGTTTCAGGCGTCATGCATGGCAACATGATCTGGCTGGTCATTCCATTCAGCACGATGATCTCCTGGATGTACCTCGCGCTGGAGCAAGTGGGCGAAAGCACGGAGAACCCGTTCGAAGGAAACGCCAATGATGTGCCCATGGCACAGATCTGCCGGAAGATCGAACACGAACTCATGGACATGCTGGGCGAGAAGTGCGATATCCCCGCGCCGACGGCCGAGCACGGTATTGTCCTCTGACCACTCAAGTTTATCGCTTTAGTCGGGCGTTCTGTCATGACTGCGGGACGTGCGTCGCGTGTAGGTATCCACGCCCGTGGTGTAGTGCGAGCGCATGAAGTACACCGCCGCGAATCCCAGGAAGGAGAGGGTGGCGAGCACGCGCAACTCCGACTTCGGCAGGATCTTGCCAACCACCGGGGCCATCAGCACGGTGAAGACGGGCGAGCTGAACCAGTCCAGGTTCTTGCCCTTGTCGAGCATGATCTGCAGCGACGCAACCCAGGTGACCAGCGATGCCAGGCCCACCACGTCGATCGACAGCTTGCGCGTCGGCGTTTTTCGGTCGCGGTAGATCGCCCAGGTCACGGCAGCGGCGAACAGGCCGCGGCGAGCAGCGTGGTCAGGTTGGGCGCCACGCCGCATCGCCAGGACGACAGCACGAACAGCAGGATGGCGCCGACGAACAGGCGGACCTGTCCGATCCGCTGCGTGAGCCAGCCGGTCAGCGGGATCGCGACAGCATTGGCCGCGGCGAACAGCGTGATCACCCAGGTGCCTTCGTCGATCGACACACCGAGGTTGCCGGCGATCGTCGCAAGAATTCTTGCAATGACGGGCTTATCCCAGTGTTGTCACCGGTAGTGGCGCGAGTTAATGCCCTGGCGGTTCCAGACAGCCGTCATGCCTGAGGGCGATATGTCCGCAATACCTCGTTATCCCGAGGATTGTCAATTTTCTGGCATTCCCCACGCCTCCGCTTGCCTACCATCATCGCATCGAGCGGGATCAATGGCGGATGGAGATAAGGATGAAGGTTCTTTCAGGAATGCAGGCGGACGCAGTGCACGAATTGAATGGCGACGCGTTGGCGTCCGGCGAGCAGGTAGTCGCGGACGGCGACATCGAGTTGACCTACCGGGGGATTACGCTTCGATTGATGCCATTGCTGTTCATCTGCTGCGTACTAAACCATATCGACCGTATCAACATCGGATATGCGCAACTGCAGATGAGGTCCGAACTGGGCTTTTCTGCCGCAGTGTATGGCATCGGGGCCAGCATGTTCTATGTGGGCTACCTGCTGTTCGAGATACCGAGCAATCTTGTCATGCAGAGGATTGGTGCCCGCAAGACCCTCTTGCGAATCATGTTGCTCTGGGGCTTGGCGTCGACCGCAACGCTGCTTGTCAGAACCCCGATGGAGTTCTATATCGTCCGCTTCCTGCTCGGCGTCTTCGAAGCAGGATTCTTTCCCGGCGTCGTGCTCTACCTTACGTTCTGGTACCCACCAGAGCGACGCGCCAGGATCATCGCCATGCTCATGGCAGCCGGAGTTGCCGCGGGCATGATCGCAGGTCCGCTGTCAGGATGGATCATCCAGAACCTCAACAGCCTGTGGGGCCTGAAGGGATGGCAATGGATGTTTGTGCTGCAGGGCCTCCCGGCTTCCTTGCTAGGCATTATTGCCTACTTCTACCTGACAGATCAGCCGGAGCAGGCCACGTGGCTGAGTGAAAGGCAACGCCAATTGGTTGCTTCGCATACGGCCCTTGTGCCACATCAAACGCCGGCATCTGGAGGCGGCGGGATCCGCGGCATATGGCGACTGCCGTCGTTCTTCGCGCTTGGATACCTGTACTTCGCGATTAGCTGTGGCGCCTACACGCTCAGCTTCTGGCTACCAGAGATGATTCATGGCTGGGGAGTCTCGAACGTACAGGAAGTCGGTTTCTACTCGCTCATTCCGTACTCCATCGGCATGCTGGCCATGTTTTGGGTCGCGCGTCGGTCGGATGCGCGCCGCAGTCACAGGCAGAGCTTTGTCATCGCCACTTGCGTTGCAGCGCTCGGACTTGCTGCGACAGCTTGTACAACAGGCAGCCTGTGGATGTCGATGACCCTTGTTTCGGCAGCGACCGCTGGTGTTGTATCGGCGTTCCCGGTCTTCTGGGCAATTGCGACCAGCGTCTTGCCGAAGAACGTGGCCGCTGTAGGGATAGCCGCAATAACGACCCTTTCGGGCCTGGCCGGAGTGCTTTGCCCAGCTTCGATGGGCTTGCTGAAGACAGCAACAGGAAGCACTTCAATTGGATTGTATGTCCTTGCGGCGCTGCTGGTCTCAGCCGGCGTAGTCATGTCGCGGCTTCATGGCGTGGATCGCGCTTTGCCTTCGACCGCCCCTAGTCGTCGAACGACATGAGAACGTCCATGGAAACGATCTCGACGTGCCCGTAGCGCAAGGCAACGGCACCTTGCGCAGCCATCGCCTTGAGTTCAAGAGCAAGTGTCTGGCGCGAAATGCCAAGCATCATGGCGAGCGTATCCTGGGAAACAGGGATTTTCGCCCGATGCTCGGCAGCCAGAGTTGCGTCACCACGAGCAAGACGCATCAAACGACGGGCGATCCTTGTACGAGTGGAATGGAGCGTCGCGTCTTCGAGCATCTGATAGAGCAGGCTCGTGTGCTGGCACAGCAGTACGGCGATGGCTCTCGCAAACACGGCGTTCTGCATAAATGCATTGAACGCTTCAGGGCTGAGCTTCAGGACAAGAGCGGCCTCGACCGCGGTAACGTCAAAAGCGCTTGGCCACCCGGTAATGGTGGACATTTGTCCGAACCAGTTGCCTTGCTCGAGGATGACGAGGATGCCTTCCTTGCCGTCACTGCGGACGCTTGATGCCTTCAAGCGTCCGTCAACGATACCGAAGAAGCCGGCCGGCGGATCGCCGCGCCGGAACAATGACTCGCCAACGGCGAGTCGTACCTGGGTACTGTTTCCCACCAGGTTTTGTCGCTCGGCCATGGGCAGCGATTGAAACCACGGGTTTCCGGACATTTTCTCAATGAGGGGCGCGTTGAGATCCATGATGGGGCAGTCGAAAGCGCTTAATGAATCCTGCAATTGCAAGACATCTTACAGACTGGCGAGACGGTCCGCTCGTAGCATGCGAGCACGCTGCACCGCAGTAGCGGTTTGATTGAAGCCAGGACGGTCTGCGGTTCGAGTTCACGGCCGGCCCTGCAATGACCCTTCATCGTGGAGTGACATCATCATGCGTATGCAAATCGGGACTTTCCTTGCCCGCAGACTCAAGGAGGCGGGTGTACGTCACGTTTTTGGCGTGCCTGGCGACTTTAACCTGTCGTTCCTTGAGCAGATCCAGGATGCTCCTGGTATCGAGTTCGTCGGAAACTGCAATGAGCTGAATGCCGCCTATGCTGCGGACGGGTATGCCCGTACTTCGGGCCTTGCGGCGTTTGTCACCACCTTTGGGGTCGGAGATCTCGCCGCCATCGGAGGCATCGCGGGAGCGTACGCCGAGAACGTGCCAGTCGTACATATTACGGGCGCGCCGCCGCTCCACGCAGTCAACAGTGGTGCGCTCGTCCACCATACGCTGGTGGACGGCGATTACGAGAACATCAGCCGCTGCATGTCCGAGTTCACCGTTGCCCAAGCGCGTATCACGCCTGCCAACGCCGCATACGAGATCGATCGGGTATTGCGATCCTGCTGGCTGGAGCGCCGGCCCGTACACCTGCAGTTACCGTCGGATGTCACCCACATCGTCGTTGAAGTGCCGAGCACGCCACTCTTGCTTGCCGATCCTGCGAGCGATCCGGAGCAACTCCGCGTCGCGATTCAGCGCATTGTCGAAGCGCTCGACGCCGCCCGCGCTCCCGTGTTGCTTGTCGACGCAGACGCGGATCGTTTTGGCGTGACGGACCTTATCGTCAAGATCGCGGAAAAGTGTGCCATCCCATGCGTATCGCTCATGCCGGCGAAGGGCGCAATCGATGAAACTTGCAGCCACTATATCGGCAGCTACGCCGGTGCCGCGAGCGCCGCATCAGTGCGCCACGTTGTCGAGAACACGGACTGCCTGATCGGCGTGGGCCTGCGCTTCACCGACTCGAGCACGGCGCTATTCTCGCAGCGAATCAATATGGAGTCCTTTATCGATCTGCGCCGGCACGATCTGAGTATCGGTACGACCCAGATGCCGGGCGTCACGCTACGGGACGTACTCGCCGGAGTTCACGAGAGTGCGAAGTCCAATTCCCGACCGCTCGCGGGTGAGTTGTCTGCCCCTGCGAACCTCACCGATCCGGCGCCGGTATCCGACGATGCCCCCCTGACGCACGCCACACTCTGGCCTCGCGTCCGCCGGTTCCTGCAGCCCGGTGATGTGATCGTGGGCGAAGCCGGCACTGCGCATGCGGGGCTTGTTTCGATGAGCTTGCCGGCGGGCGCAAGTTACATTGCGGCGCCAACGTGGGGCGCTGTCGGCTTTTCGTTGCCGGCGCTGTTCGGCTCGCATGTGGGTGCGTCGTCGCGGCGGCACCTGCTTTTCATCGGCGACGGCTCGTTCCAGTTCACTGCCCAGGAACTGTCTTCGATACTGCGCCGAGGCTTGAAGCCGGTAATCTTCCTGCTGAACAACGGCGGATACACGATAGAGCGGATGATCCTGGGAGAGAACTCCGCATATAACGATGTCGACAACTGGCGGTATACGGACCTGGCCCGTGCCTTCGACCGGCACGACAGGTCGCTATCGATCGAGGTGCGCACGGTAGGCGAGCTGGACGTGGCGCTCGGCCGCGCCGAATCCGCGGACTGTCTTGTTTTTGTCGAACTGAACCTGCCGAAGATGGACGCGCCCGCGCTATTGAAGCAGTTTGCCGGCCACCTGGCCAACTTCGACTATGGCGAGTGCGGTCCGAGGAATTCTGCGCCTGACCTTACACAAGGAGCAAAGGCACCCGCTCACCGCGCGCATGGCGAAAGGGTTGGAGCGTGACACTCGCCATCAGCCAACGGGAGACACCATGAAGGGCATTGCCAACCAGAACGAAGTCCTTGCCATCGAAACGCAAGGCATGCCGGCGGACCTGCCTCACAGTACATACGAGATGATCTGCCGTGGCGCGGCCATCAATCCGTCGGCGCCAGCGCTCTCGTACTTTCCTTGCGCCGACGCATTTCGCGATATCGAGTGCTGGAGTTATGGGGAACTGATCCGGGACATCACGCGGACGGCAAACATGTTCGGCAGGATCGGTGCAGGGCCGCGTTCAGTGATCGGGTATGTTCTCCCCAACTTGCCCGAAACGCATTTGGTGATCTGGGGTGGGCAAGCAGCGGGTATCGTTTGCGCTATCAGTCCGCTTCTCGAAGGCGAGGCGATCGCCGAGTTGCTCGGCGCAGCCGGTGCCAGCGTCCTTGTGACGCTGGCACCTTTCCCCGGGGCCGACCTTTGGCAAAAAGTGCAGCCCGTTCTGCACAAGATCCCGTCCTTGCGGCATCTTGTGCTCGTGAATATGGCTGATCGCGTGCCAGGTCCACGGCGTTTCGCCGACCGAATGGCGGCGGAGGATGGCGCGCTGGGTCGCGCGGTCCCGGCGCACCTCCAGTTGCACGACTTCGGTACCACCATCGCGCGTGAATCGGGAACCAGGCTTGACAGCGCTCGCCGTTTCAACGCCGGCGACTCGTCGTCTTACTTCTGTACGGGCGGTACCACTGGTATGCCGAAGATTGCCATGCGATGTCATGGTAATGAAGTCGCCAACGCCTGGAGCGCGGGCCAGTTTTTCGGGGAAAGCATCGGTCCTGGCAAGACGATCTTTTGTGGCCTTCCGCTTTTCCATGTCAATGCCGTCATGGCGACTGGCTTACTGCCTTTCTCCAGAGGTGCTCACGTCATACTCGGAACGCCTCATGGTTTTCGCGGTGAAGGTGTGGTCCAGCGATTCTGGGAGATCGTAGCGCACCATCGCGTCAACTTCTTCAGCGCGGTGCCAACGCTCTATGCTTCGCTTCTGGACGTCCCGGTCAACGCGCACGATATCAGTTCACTTGAATATGGCCTGTGTGGCGCTGCGCCGATGCCAGCCGAAGTTTTCCGCACTTTTCAGGAACGAACGGGAATCCGGATCCTTGAGGGCTATGGTCTGACAGAGGGGACGTGCGTAAGCGCAGTCAATCCTCCGAACGGCGACCGCAGGCTCGGCTCGATCGGCCTGCGCGTCCCGGGTCAGGAAATGAAAGCGGTTGTTGTCGATGATGCCGGCCGGTACGTGCGTGACTGTTCCATCGGTGAAGTGGGGCTGCTGGTCATCTCGGGAGCGAACGTGTTCGGCGGCTACTTGCGTGACGAACAGAGCGAGAAGCTCTGGCTCGAACTGGGCGACGGCAGGCGCTGGCTCAACACCGGAGACCTGGGGCGTTGCGATGCCGACGGCTATTTCTGGCTTGTCGGACGCATGAAGGACCTGATCATTCGGGGTGGCCACAATATTGATCCCACCGCAATCGAGGAGCCACTTCATCGCCATCCGTCGGTCCAGATCGCCGCCGCCGTGGGTCGCCCCGACGTGTACGCGGGCGAGTTGCCAGTGGCATATGTGCAGCTCAGACCTGGCTCCACGGCGACTGAGTCCGAGCTCGCCGAGTTCATCCGCGCCGAAATCGGTGAGCGTGCCGCGTTGCCCAAGCGAATCAGGATCGTCGACAGGATTCCGCTCACGGGTGTCGGCAAGATCTTCAAGCCGGAACTGAGGCGGCGCGAGGCCGCTGACGTGGCGCGCTTGGCGCTTGCCGAAGCGGGGATCGATTGTGAGGAAGTCATGGCGACCACAGCCGCGCCGGGCGGAATCCGGATTTCTGTCGAACTCCACGCTTCCAATCTCAAGCAAGCTGCTGCAGTGCTTGGGCGTTACCCGTTCGAAATCGGCATCTCGGTTGCACCGGACGGTACAACATCTACAACTGGCGAGGAGCGATAATGACCCGTTGGAGACTTTTCTTTTTGTTGTCGGCCTTGGTGGCGCTGGTAGCGGCGTTGTCATACACATTGGCACCCGACCCGCTGCAAGCGTTACAGGATACGGTACGCGCAACTGCACGAGTATCGTTTGTTCTGTTTCTGGTCGTGTTCACGGCGTCTTCGCTGGCGAAACTTGTGTCATCGGCTCTGACGCGAGCGTTGGTGCGTGAGCGACGCTATCTCGGGCTGTCATTCGCCTTCGCTCATTTTCTGCATGCGTTAGCAATCCTCGTCTACAGCAGCACGGCGCCCGAAGCCTTCTGGTTGGGGCGCTCGCCTGCGAGCAACGTCCCTGGCACGATCGGCTATGTAGCTATTCTATTGTTGACGATCACGTCGTTCGAAACTCCGATGCGCCTTGTCGGCCCGGACAACTGGAAGAGATTGCATCTCACTGGTGTCTGGGTCATCGCGATCATATTCGCAAGCTCCTTCCTGACTCGCTTCCCGCAACATGCCGGCTATGCGGTGCCCGGTATGATAATGCTGGCTGCAATGCTTCTGCGTGTCGCAGTACAGTTCGGGAACGCTCGCGGGAAGGGCGCGGCAGTATTCACGTCCGACCATCGCGGAAGTTCTAGGGATTCTGGCCGTATGTCGGAGCCTGACGTCCGAACGGTAAGGGACCGGTAGCCATACGTGTTCCTGCGCTAAGGCATCGAGCGTGGCGCGGCCTGTGTTGTCCCAATGAAGCTTAACCAGACGGGAACGCTGACCGAAACGTCCTGTGGCCATCGCGCCGGTTGGCCGCCAGCCGCGAGACGGCGTCCCCTCACAAGCGCTTCAGGGGCCGGAACGGTAAATAACCGCAGCCGAAGCTGCGGTTATCCTTCATTCCCCAGTATGACCAACCGCCATCAAGCCTGCCCTCGTAGCGGCCGCGCCAGACATTCGCCTCAGTCCGAGGGGAAATGCTCCGCAGCAGTCCGATCAAGCTGCAGCTTGATCAAGAGGATTCGCAATTCTCTCTAGCCTTTGTCATCCGAAGGCCTTCACCAGCTGCCGCTGCCCAGTGGGTTCCGACCGGGACGGGACGGATGGCTCTCTAATCCCAGCCAACCCTCCTGGAACCTCAGGCCACCCGCCGCCCGGGCATCAGCCCCCCGTACTCCCTCCCCAGAAACTCCGCAGTGTGCTCCAGCAAATAGGCGCGGCAGCTCTCGCTGGCCGGCGACAAACGCTTGCTGGACATATGCGCAACATGCCAGATGCGCTCGATCGGCGTGCCGGCCACGTCCAGCAGCCCGATCTCGCCGGTGCGCAGCTCCAGTCCCAGCGTGTGCAGCGACAACAGGCTGATGCCCATGCCGGCCATCACGGCCTGCTTGATGGTCTCGTTGCTGCCCAGGGTGATCACCTTGGCCGGCGTGAACAGGTGGTCCCGGAACATGTACTCCGCCACGGTGCGGGTGCCTGAACCCGGTTCGCGCAGCAGGAAGGTCTCGTGACGCAGTTCCTGCAGGTCGAACCCCTTTGCATCGTGTAACGGGTGCCGCGGCGAGGCCACCAGCACGTGCGGATGCGCGGCGATGGGTTCCGACACCGCATCCAGTTCGCGCGGCGGGCGGCCCATCAGCGCGAGGTCGATGGCGTTGTCCTGCAGCAGCCGCAGCAGCGTTTCCCGGTTGCCTTCGGCGATGCGCAGATCCACGCCCGGGTGCAGCGCGGTAAAGCCGGCCAGCAGCTTGGGGGCGAAGTACTTCGACGTGCTGATCAGCCCGATCGTGATCGAGCCCTGCTCGACGTCCTTGACCGCCTGCAAGCCTTCCTCGGCGTCCTTGACCTCGCCGAGGATCCGGGACGCATGGTGCAGCAGGCGGTCGCCGGGCTCGGTCAGCGTGAGCTGCCCCTTGACCCGCTCGAACAGCGCCATGCCGACCACGGATTCAAGCTGCTTGACCTGCATCGAGACCGCAGGCTGGGTCAGGTGCAGTTCTTCGGCCGCGCGCACGAAGCTGGCGTGCCTGGCCACGGTGACGAAGATCTGCAACTGGCGAAGGGTAAGGGCGCGCAGGAAGGACGACATGGGCGGTTGGGGGCGGCTTTGGATGGTCCCGTGATGTGCAGCTTGGTCCGCACTTAAGGGATTGCTTATACAGGGGCTAAGAATATCTGAATTTACCTTATGTGGGTGGGCTTATATCTTTGCATCAACGCAGCAGCCAAGACGCTCAACCACGCAAGGAGACAAGCATGAACGCACCTGAATCGGTCCAAGCCAAGCCGCGCAAGCGCTACGACGCCGGCGTCATGAAGTACAAGGAAATGGGGTACTGGGACGGCGACTACGAGCCCAAGGATACCGACCTGCTGGCGCTGTTCCGCATCACGCCGCAGGACGGTGTGGATCCGGTCGAGGCCGCCGCCGCGGTTGCCGGCGAGTCCTCCACCGCCACCTGGACGGTGGTGTGGACCGACCGCCTGACCGCCTGCGACATGTACCGTGCCAAGGCCTACCGGGTCGACCCGGTGCCCAACAACCCCGAGCAGTTCTTCTGCTACGTGGCCTATGACCTGTCGCTGTTCGAGGAAGGCTCGATCGCCAACCTGACCGCGTCGATCATCGGCAACGTCTTCAGCTTCAAGCCGATCAAGGCGGCGCGCCTGGAAGACATGCGCTTCCCGGTCGCCTACGTGAAGACCTTCGCCGGCCCGTCCACCGGCATCATCGTCGAGCGCGAGCGCCTGGACAAGTTCGGCCGTCCGCTGCTGGGCGCCACCACCAAGCCCAAGCTGGGCCTGTCGGGCCGCAACTACGGCCGCGTGGTGTATGAGGGCCTGAAGGGCGGGCTGGACTTCATGAAGGATGACGAGAACATCAACTCGCAGCCCTTCATGCACTGGCGCGACCGCTTCCTGTTCGTGATGGACGCGGTCAACAAGGCCTCGGCCGCCACCGGCGAGGTCAAGGGCAGCTACCTCAACGTGACCGCCGGCACCATGGAAGAGATGTACCGGCGTGCCGAGTTCGCCAAGTCGCTGGGCTCGGTCATCATCATGATCGACCTGATCGTCGGCTGGACCTGTATCCAGTCCATGAGCAACTGGTGCCGCCAGAACGACATGATCCTGCACCTGCACCGCGCGGGCCATGGCACCTACACCCGGCAGAAGAACCACGGCGTGTCGTTCCGCGTGATTGCCAAATGGCTGCGCCTGGCCGGTGTCGACCACATGCACACCGGCACCGCGGTGGGCAAGCTGGAAGGCGATCCGCTGACCGTGCAGGGCTACTACAACGTCTGCCGCGATGCCTACACCCATGCCGACCTGTCGCGCGGGCTGTTCTTCGACCAGGACTGGGCTTCGCTGCGCAAGGTGATGCCGGTGGCCTCGGGCGGCATCCACGCCGGCCAGATGCACCAGCTGATCAGCCTCTTCGGCGACGACGTGGTGCTGCAGTTCGGTGGCGGCACCATCGGCCACCCGCAGGGCATCCAGGCCGGCGCCACCGCCAACCGCGTTGCGCTGGAAGCGATGGTGCTGGCGCGCAACGAAGGCCGCGACATCCTCAACGAAGGGCCGGAGATCCTGCGCGATGCCGCGCGCTGGTGCGGACCGCTGCGGGCTGCGCTCGATACCTGGGGCGACATCAGCTTCAACTACACGCCGACCGACACCTCGGACTTCGCGCCCACCGCGTCGGTGGCCTGAGCCCTGGCGCGACGCCACCAAAGCACGACGAGCGAACCCAAAGAACGAGAGGACATCATGCGTATTACTCAAGGCACTTTCTCCTTCCTGCCCGACCTCACCGACGCGCAGATCACCAGCCAGCTTGAATACTGCCTGAACCAGGGCTGGGCGGTCGGCATCGAGTACACCGACGACCCGCATCCGCGCAATACCTACTGGGAGATGTTCGGCCTGCCGATGTTCGACCTGCGCGATGCCGCCGGCATCCTGCTGGAGATCAACAGCGCGCGCAGCACCTTCCCCAACCACTACATCCGCGTCACGGCCTTCGATTCGACGCATACGGTGGAGTCGGTGGTGATGTCGTTCATCGTCAACCGTCCTGCGGACGAGCCCGGCTTCCGCCTGGTGCGACAGGAAGAGCCCGGCCGCACCATGCGCTACTCGATCGAGAGCTACGCTGTGCAGGCACGCCCCGAGGGCAGCCGCTACTGAGCGGCGCCGGCGATTTCCTGACTGTGCAATCCCACGGTTGCGCCGCCGCAAGGCCGCGCACCCGGGGGGGAGTTGCGCCTCGAATCTTTCGAGCCGGATGCTCGATTGATCCTCACGGAGCCTGCCATGTCCGCACCTGAAACGACCGCACCGCTGCAGCCGCCGGCCGCTCCGGCCGGATCGCTGGCCGAGTCGCTGGCCAGCTCGGGCATCACCGAGCTGCTGGCCCAGCTTGACCGCGAGCTGATCGGGCTGAAGCCGGTGAAAGCGCGCATCCGCGATATCGCCGCCTTGCTGCTGGTGGACAAGCTGCGCGCCGCGCGCGGTTTCAGCGCCGGTGCGCCCAGCCTGCATATGTGCTTCACCGGCAATCCCGGCACCGGCAAGACCACCGTGGCCATGCGCATGGCGCAGATCCTGCACCAGCTGGGCTACGTGCGCCGCGGCCACCTGGTGGCGGTGACCCGCGACGACCTGGTCGGCCAGTACATCGGCCATACCGCGCCCAAGACCAAGGAGATCCTGAAGAAGGCCATGGGCGGGGTGCTCTTCATCGACGAGGCCTACTACCTCTACCGCCCGGAGAACGAGCGCGACTACGGCCAGGAGGCCATCGAGATCCTGCTGCAGGTGATGGAGAACAACCGCGACGACCTGGTGGTGATCCTGGCCGGCTACAAGGACCGCATGGACCGCTTCTTCGAGTCCAACCCGGGCATGTCCTCGCGCGTTGCCCACCACGTCGATTTCCCCGACTACCAGCTCGACGAGCTGCGCCAGATCGCCGACCTGATGCTGTCCGAGATGCAATACCGCTTCGACGACGAAAGCCGGGCCGTGTTTGCCGACTACCTGGCCCGGCGCATGGCGCAGCCGCACTTTGCCAATGCCCGCAGCGTGCGCAATGCGCTGGACCGCGCGCGCCTGCGCCATGCCTCGCGCCTGCTGGACGATGCCGGCACGGTCGTCGACGACCATACCCTGACCACCATCACGGCGTCTGACCTGCTTGCCAGCCGCGTGTTTTCGAAGGCCGCGCCGGACGCACGGACGCCGGCCAAGGAGTAAGCCATGCAAGCCCTGATTTTCGATGTCGACGGCACCCTGGCCGATACCGAAAGCGCGCACCTGCAAGCCTTCAACGCCGCCTTCGCCGAGGTCGGCCTGGACTGGCACTGGGACGCGCCGCTCTACACGCGCCTGCTCAAGGTGGCCGGCGGCAAGGAGCGCCTGATGCATTACTGGCGCATGGTCGACCCGGAAGAGGCCCGCGGCTGCAAGGTGAAGGAAACCATCGACGCCGTGCACGCCATCAAGACCCGCCACTATGCCGAGCGCGTCGGGGCGGGCGGCCTGCCGCTGCGCCCGGGCATTGCCCGCCTGATCGACGAGGCCGGCGAGGCCGGGCTCCCGCTGGCGATTGCCACCACCACCACGCCGGCCAACCTCGACGCGCTGCTGCAGGCGCCGCTTGGCGCCGACTGGCGCCGTCGCTTTGCCGCCATCGGCGACGCCGGCACCACGGCCATCAAGAAGCCGGCGCCCGATGTCTACCTGGCGGTGCTGGAGCGGCTGGGCCTGGAAGGCGGTGACTGCCTGGCGATCGAGGACTCGGCGAACGGCCTGCGCGCCGCCCGGGCGGCCGGCATTCCCACCGTGGTCACGCCCTCCGCGTTCAGCGCGCAGGACTCCTTCGAGGGCGCGCTGCTGGTGCTGCCGCATCTTGGCGATCCCGGCGAGCCCATGCCCCAGCACCTGCCCGGCGCGGCAAATCGCTGGGCCGACCTTGCCGCGTTGCGCGCCTGGCACCACGGCACCCTGATCGAGGCAACCTGACATGCATGCCACTGAACCCAACACCGGCCATGGCAGCCAGCGTGCCATCCGCCTGGCGCCATCCATCCTGTCGGCCGATTTCGCGCGCCTGGGCGAAGAGGTGTGCGCGATCGAGGCCGGCGGCGCAGACCTGGTGCACTTCGATGTGATGGACAACCACTATGTGCCCAACCTGACCATCGGCCCGCTGGTGTGCGAGGCGATCCGGCCGCTGGTCTCCATCCCCATCGACGTGCATCTGATGGTGGAACCGGTCGATGCGCTGATCCCGCTGTTCGCCAAGGCCGGCGCCAACATCATCAGCTTCCATCCGGAGGCGAGCCGCCATGTCGACCGCACCATCGGCCTGATCCGCGACCACGGCTGCAAGGCAGGCCTGGTGCTCAACCCGGCCACGCCGCTGGGCTGGCTGGACCATACGCTGGACCAGCTCGACCTGGTGCTGCTGATGAGCGTGAACCCGGGCTTTGGCGGCCAGGCCTTCATTCCGGGCGTGCTGGACAAGGTGCGCCAGGCACGCGCGCGCATCGACCGGCAGGTGGACGCCGGCGGGCGGCCGGTCTGGCTGGAGATCGACGGCGGCGTCAAGGCCGACAACATTGCCGCGATCGCGCGAGCGGGCGCCGACACCTTCGTTGCCGGCAGCGCCGTGTTCGGCGCGCCCGATGCCGACGGCGGCTACTCGAGCATCCTTTACCGCTTGCGCGAGGCCGCCACGGTCACGTAGCCCGCCCCGCACCGGCACCACACAAGAATGCATAGCCAATCTATAGGAGACCTGTCATGCCTGAAGTCCAAAGGATGACCCTGACGCAGTTCCTGATCGAGGAACGCCGCCGCTATCCGGATGCCAGCGGCGGCTTCAACGGCCTGATTCTCAACGTCGCCATGGCCTGCAAGGAAATCGCGCGCGCGGTTGCCTTCGGCGCGCTGGGGGGCTTGCACGGCAAGGCCAGCAATCAAGCCGGAGAAGCAGGGGCCGTCAACGTGCAGGGCGAAATCCAGCAGAAGCTGGACGTGCTGAGCAATACCACCTTCCTGCGCGTCAACGAGTGGGGCGGGTACCTGGCCGGCATGGCGTCGGAGGAGATGGAGGCGCCTTACCAGATCCCGGATCACTACCCGCGCGGCAAGTACCTGCTGGTGTTCGATCCGCTCGACGGCTCATCCAACATCGACGTCAATGTCTCGGTGGGCAGCATCTTCTCGGTGCTGCGCGCGCCTGAGGGCGCAAGCGCCGTCACCGAGCAGGATTTCCTGCAGCCCGGCAGCGCCCAGGTGGCGGCCGGCTACGCGCTCTACGGTCCCACCACCATGCTGGTGCTGACCGTGGGCAATGGCGTCAACGGCTTCACGCTCGATCCCAACCTGGGCGAGTTCTTCCTCACGCACCCCAACCTGCAGGTGCCGGCCGATACCCAGGAATTTGCCATCAATGCGTCGAACAGCCGCTTCTGGGAAGCGCCGGTGCAGCGCTACATCGCCGAGTGCATGGCCGGCAAGAGCGGGCCGCGCGGCAAGGATTTCAATATGCGCTGGATCGCGTCGATGGTGGCCGAGGCGCACCGCATCCTGATGCGTGGCGGCGTCTTCATGTACCCGCGCGACTCCAAGGATCCCGCCAAGCCGGGCCGCCTGCGCCTGCTGTACGAGGCCAATCCGATCGCCTTCCTGATGGAGCAGGCTGGCGGGCGCGCCAGCACGGGCCGGCAGACGCTGATGTCGGTGGCGCCGGGTGCGCTGCACCAGCGCATTGGCGTGATCTTCGGCTCGCGCAATGAAGTGGAACGGATCGAGGGCTACCACACCGACCAGACCGATCCCGACCTTCCGAGTCCCCTGTTCAACGAGCGCAGCCTGTTCCGCGCGTCTGCCTGAGGTGCCTGGCCATGTCAGAACGTTATCCCATTATCGCCATCACCGGCTCCTCGGGCGCCGGTACCACGTCGGTGACCCGTACCTTCGAGAACATCTTCCGCCGCGAGGGCGTGAAGTCAGTGGTGATCGAAGGCGACAGCTTCCACCGCTATGACCGCGCCGAGATGAAGGTCAAGATGGCCGAGGCCGAGCGCACCGGCAATATGAACTTCAGCCACTTCGGCGAGGAGAACAACCTGTTCGGCGAGCTGGAGAACCTGTTCCGCTCCTATGCCGAAACCGGCACGGGCATGCACCGGCACTACCTGCATAGCCCGGAGGAAGCCGCGCCGTTCGGGCAGGAACCCGGCACCTTCACCCAGTGGGAGCCGCTGCCGGCCGATACCGATCTGCTGTTCTACGAGGGCCTGCACGGCGGCGTGGTCACCGATTCGGTCAATGTCGCCCAGTATCCCAACCTGCTGATCGGCGTGGTCCCTGTCATCAACCTGGAATGGATCCAGAAGCTCTGGCGCGACAAGAAGCAGCGCGGCTATTCGACCGAGGCCGTGACCGACACCATCCTGCGCCGCATGCCGGACTACGTGAATTACATCTGCCCGCAGTTCTCGCGCACGCATGTGAACTTCCAGCGCGTGCCGTGCGTGGATACGTCCAACCCCTTTATCTCGCGCGAAATCCCCGCACCCGATGAAAGCATGGTGGTGATCCGCTTTGCCAACCCGAAGGGGATCGACTTCCAGTACCTGCTGAGCATGATCCACGACTCCTTCATGTCGCGCGCCAACACCATCGTGGTGCCCGGCGGCAAGATGGAGCTGGCCATGCAGCTGATCTTCACGCCCTTCGTGCTGCGCATGATGGAGCGCCGCAAGCGCGCCGCGCAGTAAGGACTCGACCGTGAAACGCCGACTCGCGAGGATCTCCTGAATGAACGCACCAGAACGCATCGATTCCGCAGCGCGCTGTGCCAACGCGCTGCGCTTCCTGGCCGCCGACGCGGTGGAGCAGGCCAAATCGGGCCACCCCGGCGCACCCATGGGCATGGCCGAGATGGCCGAAGTGCTGTGGCGGCGCCACCTGCGACACAACCCGGCCAACCCGGCCTGGCCCGACCGTGACCGCTTCGTGCTGTCCAACGGCCATGCGTCCATGCTGCAGTATGCGCTGCTGCACCTGACCGGCTACGACCTGCCGATGTCGCAGCTGCGCCAGTTCCGCCAGCTGCACGCGGCCACGCCCGGCCATCCGGAGCTTGGCGTGACGCCGGGCGTGGAAACCACCACCGGGCCGCTGGGACAGGGCCTGGCCAATGCCGTCGGCATGGCGCTGGCGGAGAAGCTGCTGGCCGCCACCTTCAACCGGCCCGGCTTCGACATTGTCGACCACCACACCTACGTCTTCCTTGGCGATGGCTGCCTGATGGAAGGACTCAGCCACGAGGCCTGCTCGCTGGCGGGCACGCTCAGGCTGGGCAAGCTGATCTGCCTGTACGACGACAACGGTATCTCCATCGACGGCGAGGTCGCCGGCTGGTTTGCCGACGACACCCCGAAGCGCTTTGCCGCCTATGGCTGGCATGTGATTGCGGACGTCGACGGACACGATGCGCACGCCCTCGATGCCGCGCTGCACGAGGCCAAGGCCGAGCGCGACCGGCCCACGCTGATCTGCTGCCGCACCGTGATCGGCAAGGGCGCGCCCGCCAAGGCCGGCGGGCACGATGTGCACGGCGCCCCGCTGGGCGCGCCGGAGATCGCCGCCATGCGCACCGCGCTGGGCTGGGAAGCCGAGCCCTTCACGGTGCCGGCGGATGTCGCCGACGCCTGGGATGCACGCGCGCAAGGCGCCGCGCGCGAGGCCGAATGGGAGGCGCGCTTCGTCAGCTATTGCGCCGCGCACCCCGAACTGGCCGAAGAATTCGTGCGCCGTGCCAATGGCCGCCTGCCCGAGGGCTTCGATGCCGAATTGATGGCGTTGCTGGACGCGCCGTCGCCGCTGCAAGGCAAGATCGCCACGCGCAAGGCATCGCAGCTGTGCCTGGAGGCGCTCACGCCCGCCTTGCCCGAGCTGCTGGGCGGCTCGGCCGACCTGACCGGGTCCAACCTGACCAATGTCAAGGCGTCGGTCTGGGTCAACCATGCCGGGCATGGCAACTACGTGAGCTACGGCGTGCGCGAGTTCGGCATGGCCGCCGCGATGAACGGCATTGCGCTGCATGGCGGGCTGATCCCCTACGGCGGCACCTTCATGACCTTCTCGGACTACTCGCGCAATGCCATCCGCATGGCGGCGCTGATGCGCCTGCGCGTGGTCCACGTGCTGACCCATGACTCGATCGGGCTCGGCGAGGACGGTCCCACCCACCAGCCGGTGGAACACGCCGCCAGCCTGCGCCTGATCCCCAACAACCAGGTCTGGCGTCCCTGCGACGGCGCCGAGACCGCGTACGCGTGGCTGGCCGCGCTACGGCGCGAGGATGGCCCGAGCTGCCTGGTGCTGTCGCGGCAGGCGCTGATGCCGTTCGAGCGCAATCCGGCCCAGCGCGCGGAGATTGCGCGCGGCGGCTATGTGCTGCGCGATGTGCCGGCGCCGCGCGTGGTGCTGATTGCCACTGGCTCCGAGGTGGAAATCGCCATGCGCGCGGCGCTGGACCTGGCCGATGCCGGCATCGCCGCGCGCGTGGTGTCCATGCCCTGCGTGGAGCTGTTCTACGCGCAGGACGTGGCGTACCGCGACACCGTGCTGCCACCTGGCCTGCCGCGCGTCAGCGTGGAGGCGGGCGGCACCTGGTTCTGGCGCGGCGTGGTGGGCGAGCAGGGCCTGGCGCTGGGCATCGACACCTTCGGCGAATCCGCGCCGGCCGAGGCGCTGTACCAGCACTTCGGCCTGACCCCGGCGCATGTCGCAGCGGCCGCGCGCGTGCTGCTGGAGGAGGCGTGATGGCTACCGTATCCATGCCCTGCACCGCGGTGCTGATCGACCTGGACGGCACGCTGGTCGACAGCGCGCCCGATATTGTCGAGGCCGCCAACCGCATGCTGGCCGACTTCGGCAGCCCGGCATTGCCGTTCGACACCGTGGCCGGCTTCATCGGCCGCGGCGTGCCCAACCTGGTGCGGCGCGTGCTCGAGACCGCCGGGCTTACGCCGCGGGTTGAGGCCGCCGAAGCCGTGGCGATGTTCCACCGCCACTATGCCGAGACCAACGGCCGCCTCGGGTCGGTGTTCCCGGGCGTGGAGGCAGGCCTGGAGGCGCTCAGGCGCCAGGGCTACCGGCTTGCCTGCGTCACCAACAAGCCGCGCGCGCTGGCGGTGCCGCTGCTGGCGCTGACCGGGTTGTCGCAGTACCTGGAAGTGCTGGTGGCGGGCGACTCGATCGCGCAGATGAAACCGGATCCCGAACCGCTGCGCCACGCCTGCAACCTGCTCGACGTCGATACGGCGCAGGGCGTGCTGGTGGGGGATTCGGCGGTGGACGTGGCGGCGGCGCGCGCGGCCGGCATCCCGGTCTGCCTGGTTCGCTATGGCTACGCCGGCCCCGGCGGGCCCGCGGCGCTGGGCGCGGATGCGCTGCTCGATTCGCTGGAGGCGTTGCCGGCGCTGCTGACGCCGGCGCGGCTGGCGCCAGCCGCCTGATGTTGCGCCGGCGCGCCAGCGCGACCGGCAAGGATACCAAGACAAGTAAAGGAGACAGCATGACTATCAAGGTTGCCATCAACGGCTACGGACGCATCGGCCGCAATGTGCTGCGCGCCCACTATGAAGGCGGCAAGCGGCACGATATCGAGATCGTCGCCATCAACGACCTCGGCAACGCGGCCACCAATGCGCACCTGACCCAGTACGACACCGTCCACGGCCGCTTCCCGGGCGAGGTCTCGGTCGACGGCGATGCCTTCCGCGTCAACGGCGACCGGATCCGCGTGCTGGCGCAGCGCAACCCGGCCGAGCTGCCGTGGGGCGAGCTGGGCGTGGACGTGGTGATGGAATGCACCGGGCTCTTCACCAGCAAGGAAAAGGCCTCGGCCCACCTGAGGGGCGGCGCGAAGAAGGTGATCATCTCCGCCCCCGGCGGCAAGGACGTGGACGCCACCATCGTCTACGGCGTCAACCACGGCGTGCTGAAGGCCACCGACACGGTGATCTCCAACGCCTCCTGCACCACCAACTGCCTGGCGCCGCTGGTCAAGCCGCTGCACGAGAAGCTGGGGCTGGTGAACGGCCTGATGACCACCGTGCACTCCTATACCAACGACCAGGTGCTGACCGACGTCTACCACGAAGACCTGCGCCGGGCGCGCTCGGCCACCATGTCGATGATCCCGACCAAGACCGGCGCAGCCGCCGCGGTCGGGCTGGTGATGCCTGAGCTGGACGGCCGGCTGGACGGTTTTGCCGTGCGCGTGCCGACCATCAATGTGTCGCTGGTCGACCTGTCCTTCGTGGCGGCGCGGCCGACCACGGTGGAGGAGGTGAACGGCATCCTGAAGGCCGCCGCAGAAGGCGAGCTCAAGGGCATCCTGGACTACAACACCGCGCCGCTGGTCTCGGTGGACTTCAACCACAACCCGGCGTCGTCCACCTTCGACGCCACCCTGACCAAGGTCAACGGCACCCTGGTCAAGGTGTCGGCCTGGTATGACAACGAATGGGGCTTCTCCAACCGCATGCTGGATACCGCGGTGGCGTTGGCCCACGCACGCTAGCAGATCGCCATGATGAGCCTATCCCATGCTACGAACCCGCAACCGAAACCCGCGGCGGCGCCGCACACGCTGGCCGCACTGCTTGCAGCCGGTGGACTGGCTGGCAAGCGGGTCTTCATCCGCGCCGACCTCAACGTCCCGCAGGATGCAGCGGGCGCTATCACCGACGATACCCGCATCCGGGCTTCCGTGCCCGCCATCGCGGCCTGCCTGCAGGCGGGCGCCGCGGTGATGGTCACCTCGCACCTGGGCCGGCCGCAGGAGGGGGCGCCCGACCCGCGCCACAGCCTGGCGCCGGTGGGCCGCCGCCTGTCTGAACTGCTGGGCCGCCAGGTGCCGCTCTTGTCCGGCTGGACCGAGGGCGGCTTCCAGGTGCCGCCCGGGCAGGTGGTGCTGCTGGAAAACTGCCGCATGAACACGGGCGAGAAGAAGAACAGCGACGAACTGGCGCAGAAAATGGCGGCGCTGTGCGATGTCTACGTCAACGACGCGTTCGGCACCGCCCACCGCGCCGAGGCGACCACGCATGGCATCGCCAGGTACGCCCCCATTGCCTGCGCCGGCCCGCTGCTGGCCGCCGAGATCGACGCGCTGGGCAAGGCGCTGGGCCAGCCGGCGCGTCCGCTGGTGGCGATCGTGGCCGGCTCCAAGGTCTCGACCAAGCTGACCATCCTGAAGTCGCTGGCCGACAAGGTCGACAACCTGATCGTCGGCGGCGGCATTGCCAATACCTTCATGCTGGCCGCCGGCCTGAAGATCGGCAAGTCGCTGGCCGAGCCTGACCTGCTGGCCGATGCCAGGGCCATCATCGACATCATGGCCAGGCGTGGCGCCTCGGTGCCGATTCCGGTCGACGTGGTGTGCGCCAAGGAATTCAGCGCCACTGCCGCGGCCACCGTCAAGGACGTCAAGGACGTGGCCGACGACGACATGATCCTGGACATCGGCCCCAAGACCGCCGCGATGCTGGCCGAGCAGCTCAAGGCCGCCGGCACCATCGTCTGGAACGGCCCGGTGGGCGTGTTCGAGTTCGACCAGTTCGGCAACGGCACCAGGGTGCTGGCCCAGGCCATCGCTGAATCGAAGGCGTTCTCGATCGCCGGCGGCGGCGACACGCTGGCCGCGATCGCCAAGCACGGCATTGCCGACCGCGTGGGCTATATCTCGACCGGCGGCGGCGCGTTCCTGGAATTCCTGGAGGGCAAGACGCTGCCCGCGCTGGCCGTGCTGGCACAGCGCGCCGCTGCCTGAACCCGACCTCACCGATTCTGCAATCAGTAAAGGAGCTTCATCATGGCACTCATTTCCTTGCGCCAGCTGCTGGACCACGCGGGAGAGTTCGGCTACGGCGTGCCGGCCTTCAACGTCAACAACCTGGAACAGATCCACGCCATCATGGAGGCGGCCCAGGAAACCGACAGCCCGGTCATCCTGCAGGCCTCGGCCGGCGCCCGCAAGTATGCTGGCGAGGCTTACCTGCGCCATATGGTGCTGGCCGCGGCCGAGACCCATCCGGATATCCCCATCGTGCTGCACCAGGACCACGGCTCCAGCCCGGCGATCTGCCAGGCCTCGATCCGCTCCGGCTTCACCAGCGTGATGATGGACGGCTCGCTGCGCGAAGACATGAAGACCCCCTCCGACTACGACTACAACGTCGAGGTCACGCGGCGCGTGTGCGAGATGGCGCATGCGATCGGCGTGTCGGTGGAAGGCGAACTGGGCTGCCTGGGCTCGCTCGAAACCGGCCAGGCCGGCGAAGAGGACGGCGTGGGCGCGGCGGGCACGCTGTCGCACGACATGATGCTGACCGACCCGGCCCAGGCGCGCGACTTCGTTGCCCGCACCGGCGTGGATGCACTGGCGATCGCCATCGGCACCAGCCACGGCGCCTACAAGTTCTCACGCAAGCCCACCGGCGACATCCTGGCGATGGACCGCATCCGCGAGATCCACGAGCAGATCCCTGACACCCACCTGGTGATGCACGGCTCCAGCTCGGTGCCGCAGGAATGGCTGGAGATCATCCGCCAGTACGGCGGCGACATCAAGGAGACCTACGGCGTGCCGGTCGAGGAGATCCTGCGCGGCATCAAGATGGGGGTGCGCAAGGTGAATATCGATACGGATATCCGCCTGGCCATGACCGGGGCCATCCGCAAGTCCTTGTCCGACGACCGCAGCGAATTCGATCCGCGCAAGGCGCTGCTGGCGGCCAAGAAGGGGGCGAGAAGCGTGGTCAAGCTGCGCTTCGAGGCCTTCGGCTGCGCCGGGCAGGCCTCGCGGATCAAGCCGGTGCCGCTGGAGCGGGTGGCGAAGCTCTATTCCTGAAGGAGCATCCGCACCACGAGCCCAGGCACACGCACCCCTCTCCCGCGAGCGGGCGAGGGGTGCAAACCGGCAGCAGGAGTTGTTCGCGTGACTAACCCCAACGCCGTCACCAGCAACCTGGCGCGGCACAAGGAGCAAACATGGCCAATCGACGCGAAGTGCCCGGTATCAGGAAGTACGACGGTCCCGCCGGCGGCTGGGGGGCGCTGAAGGCAACTGCCACGGCGATCCGCACGCAGATGGATACCGTCAAGGCGCCGATCACGCTGATGCGGACCAACCAGCCCGACGGCTTCGATTGCCCCGGCTGCGCATGGCCCGACAAGGAGCACCGGTCGACCTTCCAGTTCTGCGAGAACGGCGCCAAGGCCGTGACGTGGGAGGCAACCACCAAACGGGTGCCTCCCGAGTTCTTTGCAACCAATACGGTGTCGTCGCTGTTGAACCGGACCGACTATGAGCTCGAAGACTTTGGCAGGCTGACGCATCCCCTGGTCTATGACCGCGCCACCGACACCTTCCGCGCGGTGGAATGGGAGGCCGCGTTCGCCCGCATCGGCGAAATCCTGCGCGGGCTATCGCCCGACCAGGTCGAGTTCTATACCTCGGGCCGGGCTTCCAACGAAGCCGCCTACCTGTACCAGCTGTTCGCGCGCGAATATGGCACGAACAACTTCCCCGACTGCTCGAACATGTGCCACGAGCCCACCAGCGTGGGCTTGCCGCGCTCGATCGGCATCGGCAAGGGCACGGTGTCGCTGGAGGACTTTGACACCTGCGAGCTGATCATTTCGATCGGCCACAACCCGGGCACCAACCACCCGCGCATGATGGGGACGCTGCATGAGGCGTCGCGCCGCAAGGTGCCGATCCTGGTGTTCAACCCGCTGCGCGAACGGGCGCTCGAGCGCTTTGCCGACCCGCAGAACATGGTGGAGATGGCCACCTATGGTTCCACCCGGATTGCGTCGTCCTACTTCCTGGTCCGCGCCGGTGGCGACGCCGCCGCCATCAAGGGGGTGATGAAGGCGCTGCTGGACCTGGAAGCCAGCCAGGGCAATGTGCTGGATCACGACTTCATCGCGGTCCACACCGAGGGCTTCGAGGCGCTGGCCGACGATCTGCGGTCGACCGAATGGGCGGATATTGAAAAGACCAGTGGGCTGACCCGTGCGGACCTGGAACTGGTCGCGGCGGCCTATGCCAAGTCGAATGCCACCATCGTTACCTATGGCATGGGCGTGACCCAGCACAACGAAGGCACGGCCAATGTGCGCCTGCTGTGCGACCTGCTGATGCTGCGCGGCAACTTCGGCAAGCCCGGCGCCGGCATCTGCCCCTTGCGCGGCCACTCCAATGTCCAGGGGAACCGGACTGTCGGCATTACCGAGAAGCCGTCGGCCGGCTTCCTGCAGCGGATCGAGGACACCTTCGGCTTCAGCCCGCCCGCCGGACACGGGCACGATGCCGTCAACGCGATGCAGGCGATGATCGATGGCAAGTCCAGGGCGCTGTTCTGCCTGGGCGGGAATTTCGCGGTCGCCTTGCCCGATCCCGAGCAGTGCTTCCCGGCCATGGGCAAGCTCGACCTGAGCGTGCATGTCGGGACCAAGCTCAACCGCACGCACCTGCTGGTGGCCAGGGAGACCTATGTGCTGCCTTGCCTGGGCCGCACCGAACTGGATGTGCAGGAGACCGGGCCGCAATCGGTGACGGTGGAGGATTCGATGTCGATGGTGCATGCCTCGGCCGGCAAGCTCGCGCCGGCGTCGGAATTCCTGCGCTCCGAGCCGGCCATCGTGGCGGGCATTGCCACCGCGACCCTGCCTGACAGCAAGGTGCCATGGCTGGAGCTCGTCGCCGACTACGACAGGATCCGCGACCTGATCGAGAAGACGGTGCCCGGCTTTGAGGATTTCAACGCGCGCGTGCGGGTCCCTGGCGGATTCCGCATGCCCTTGCCACCAACCGAGCGCAAATGGGAAACGTCGTCGGGCAAGGCCGAGTTCTACGTGTTCAAGGGGCTGCATGAAGACAAACAAGTCCATGCCGACGATGTGCTGCGGCTGGTGACCATCCGCAGCCATGACCAGTACAACACCACCATCTATGCCATGGACGACCGCTACCGGGGCGTGTTCGGGCGGCGCGACGTGCTGTTCATGAACCCGGCCGACCTGGCCGCGCGCGGCCTGGAGCATGGCGACCTGGTCGACATCGAGACCATCGCCGCGGGCCGGCAGCTGCGTTTCGAGAAGATCACTGCGATCGAATATGAAATTGCGCCTGGCTCCGTCGCTGCCTACTATCCGGAAGCAAACAGGCTGGTGCCGCTCGACTACATCGACGAGGACAGCGGCACCCCGTCCTACAAGTCAGTGCCCGTGCGCGTGGTGCGTTCGGAGGTGACGTAATGGCAGGCGAGCCCACCATCACGTAAGCACGGCTCATGCCCGCTTTCCAGCGCCGTTGTGCGCGGCCCCGAGCGCGCGCAACGGCCCTCTGTTGAAGCAATGCGACCTACCTGTGGAGGAAAGTCCATCATGCCGACCCTATGCGAAATCTGCAACGCACGTCCCGCCGTGGCGCGGGTGACGGTGGTTCAGGACGGCGAGCGCAAGACGATGTCGATCTGCGACTACGACTACCGGCAGCTGCTGCGCCACCAGGACATGCTCAACCCGTTCGACTCCCTGCTGGGTGGCGGCGGGCTGTCCCGCTTCTTCCGAGGAATGGGAGGCGGGATGGATGACGACGAGCATCCCGGATTCTCCACCGAAGTCCCGCGCGAATCCGTCGACCCCACCGATGCCTTCAGCGAGCAGACCATGGAACTGCTGCAGCGCGCCGCGGAGAAGGCGCACGAGCTGCGGCGCAATGAGCTGGACACCGAGCACCTGCTCTACGTGCTCGCCGATACCGATGTCTGCTCGGCGCTGCTCAAGGAGCTAAAGCTCTCGCCGCAGGATATCAGGGGCTATATCGACGAGCACGCGCAGACCGGAACCGCAGGGCCTGACGCGGCCATCGACCGGATGACGATCTCGCCGCGGCTGAAGAAGGCCTTCCAGTATGCCTTCCAGGCCTCGCGCGACCTCGGGCATTCCTACGTTGGCCCCGAGCACCTGCTGATCGGCCTGGCCTCGGTCCCGGAAAGCATCGCCGGGACGCTGCTCAAGAAGTATGGCGTCACCCCCGAGGCACTGCGCCAGAAGGTGGTGAAGGTGGTCGGCAAGGGCGCCGAGGATGGCCGCGTCGATACGCCCACCGGCACGCCCACGCTGGACAAGTTCGGGCGCGACCTGACCGCGATCGCGCGGCAGGGCAAGCTCGATCCGGTGCTGGGCCGTGCGCAGGAGATCGAGAGCGCGATCGAAGTGCTGGCGCGGCGCAAGAAGAACAACCCGGTGCTGATTGGCGAGCCTGGCGTGGGCAAGACCGCGATCGTGGAAGGGCTGGCGCAGCGCATCGTCAATGGCGATGTGCCGGAGGTGCTGCGCGGCAAGCGCCTGGTTGAGGTGAACATCAATTCGATGGTGGCGGGCGCCAAGTACCGCGGCGAGTTCGAGGAGCGTGCCAAGCAGCTGATTGACGAGGTCACCGCCAAGAACGACGAACTGATCCTGTTTATCGACGAACTGCACACCATCGTCGGCGCGGGGCAGGGCGGCGGCGAGGGCGGGCTCGATATCGCCAACGTGCTCAAGCCGGCGCTGGCGCGCGGCGAACTGAGCCTGATCGGCGCCACCACGCTGAACGAATACCAGAAGTACATCGAGAAAGACGCGGCGCTGGAACGGCGCTTCCAGCCGGTGCTGGTGCCGGAGCCGACCGTCGAGCAGACCATCGTCATCCTGCGCGGCCTGCGCGACAAGCTTGAGGCGCACCACCAGGTCACCTTCGCCGACGACGCCTTTGTGGCCGCGGCGGAACTGTCGGACCGCTACATCACCGCGCGCTTCCTGCCGGACAAGGCCATCGACCTGATCGACCAGGCCGCGGCGCGCGTGCGCATCGGCGCCACCTCACGCCCCGCGGATATCCAGGAACTGGAGGCCGAGATCGCCCAGCTCAAGCGCGAGCAGGACTATGCGTCGTCGCGCAAGCGCTTTGACGAGGCCAAGGGCTTCGAGGACCGCATCAACGACAAGCAGAAGCGGCTTGACGAGTTGACCGAGGCGTGGCAGCGCAAGACGGGGTCGGAGACCCTGGAGGTGACGGTTGCGGCCATTGCCGAAGTGGTGTCGCGCCTGACCGGCATCCCGGTGACCGACCTTACCCAGGAAGAGCGCCAGAAGCTGCTGAAAATGGAAGCGCGGCTGCGCGAGCGGGTGGTGGGGCAGGACGACGCGGTGGTCGCGGTCAGCGATGCGGTGCGCCTGTCGCGCGCAGGCCTGGGGCAGGCTAACCGCCCGATCGCGACCTTCCTCTTCCTCGGGCCGACCGGCGTTGGCAAGACCGAGCTGGCCAAGGCCCTGGCGGAAACCGTGTTCGGCGACGAGCAGGCCATCATCCGCATCGACATGTCCGAGTACATGGAGCGCCATGCGGTGGCCCGGCTGATCGGTGCGCCGCCGGGCTATGTCGGCTATGACGAAGGCGGGCAGCTGACCGAGCGCGTGCGGCGCAAGCCCTATAGCGTGATCCTGCTGGATGAGATCGAGAAGGCCCACCCGGACGTGAACAACGTACTGCTGCAGGTCTTCGACGACGGCCGCTTGACCGACGGCAAGGGCCGCGTGGTGGACTTCAGCAATACCGTCATCATCGCCACCAGCAACCTGGGCGCGCCGATCATCATGGACAACCTGGAGCAGCCCGAGGACAAGCGCATGCCTGAGAAGGACTTGCGCGAGGCGCTGATGAAGGTGCTGAAGGGACACTTCCGGCCCGAGTTCCTGAACCGAATCGACGACATCATCGTGTTCCATGCGCTGTCGCGCGAGAACATCCGCGCGATCGTGCAGATCCAGCTGGAGCGTGTGGTGCGCACCGCCGCCGCGCAGGACATCACGGTCAAGCTCGATGATGAGCTGGTCGATCACCTGGTCGAGGTGGGCTACCAGCCTGAGTTTGGTGCGCGGGAACTGCGGCGCCAGATCCGCCAATCGGTCGAGACCGGCCTGGCCAAGGAGATCCTCGGCGACAAGCTGAAATCAGGCGACAGCGTCGAGCTTGGCTACGACAAGGCAAGCGAAGCCGTGGTCTTCAGGAAGATGGAAGCCGTCAAGAAGCCGAAGGCAGGCAAAGCTGCCGCCAAGGGCGCTGCACCCAGGAAGGCGGACAGCACCGTCGCAGCAGGAGACTCCGGCGCTTGAGCGCAAGAGCCAGGGCAATCACGACTTTCGTGGGAGGTTCGCAAATGCAGGAGTACGACTTTTACATCAATCTGCTGAAGCCGACGCTGGGTCTCTATGTGCGCAAGGGGGAACGACTTCAGGACCTCGCCGACGCAAAGGAGTGGCAACTTGAAGGGACGGTTCCGGAGAGCGCACTGCCACCTGGCATGTTGAAGGGTCTGGAAGCCAACGGGCACGCCTTCCAGGAACTGGGAGGGTAAGCAGCCACGCGCGGGCCGCGGCCTGCTCCTATGGGTTGCGGCCGCGCGGCTTCCTTCCTGCCAGCATTACTTCTCGTCGACAAAGAACTCGATACCTTCGTCGATGCATTCTTTCGGCTGGGCAAAGGTAATCCAGCCATGACCCCTGAGCGTGATTTCGTCACGGCGCAGGATGAGCGCGCTTTCGCCATCGATCTTCACATGGGTGCCGTTCGAGCTTCTGTCGATCAGGACAAAGCGGCCGCCGCGCGGCTCCACCGTCGCCTGGAATCTCGAAACCTGCCGGTCCGTGACGACAATGCTCATGGTCGTGTCCCGGCCGATGGTGACAGGCGGCGAGGCGGTGTTCATTTCGAAGACGGTTTCCCGATACCGCAGCGAAAGCAGTGCCGAGCGGGCCAATGCAAGATCCACCGGGGCCACCAGGGTCAGGTCGATGCTCTGCTGCCAGATCGCTTCGTACAGCTCGATCACCTGGTGCTTGCCGCGCACCTGTATCGGATACAGGTAGCGTGTCATCTGGCGCAGCCCTGCTGAGAGCTGCTCCACCGCGTTCTTGCTGGTGATGATCTGGCCCCGCGACGCCAGGCTGGCCAGTCGGGCGGCGAGGTTGACGGTGTCGCCGAACAGGTCGCCGGATTCATCCGACAGGATCGGGCCATGGTGAAAGCCGATATGGATCGCCAGCGGAGCGCCGATGATCGGCGGCAGCCCGGCGACGGCCTCCTGCATGTCCAGTGCCGCCCGCATCGCATTCTCCGCGGTGGGAAACAGCACCATGATTTCGTCACCGATGGTCTTGACCACCCGGCCTTGCGCGGCCGCGGAGTGGGACTTCATCAGCGCCAGGCACTGGCGGATTGCGCCAAGCGCCGCCGCATCGCCGGCCTGCTCGTAGAGCCTGGTGCTGTCGCAGACGTCCGCGAACATCACCGATCCATCAGAGGCGTCTTGTCGCGAATCTTGGTCCATATGCATCACAGGCCGTTTGATCGGAGCGCGCCATGCCTTCGATCGGCAGTGCGCTTCGTCTGCATGATTCTGCATCATAGAACTTCATCGCGACATTGCAGCGCTGGTGACCATCCCGCAAAAGTGCTGCTTGCCGATCCGGGCGCCTGGGGCCTCTGCTGCCGTTTCGTCTTGCCAGGGATCGCATCAGGCACTACAACGATCTAGCACGCCGACGACGGTGAAGGAGGAGGCTCCATGAAGCATGACGCCCGCAACCCCCTCGTCGCCGCCATTCGCCAGCTCTTGGCGGGGTCGGTCCTGACGCTTCCGGTGCTTGCCTTCGCTGCCGGGCCCGGCGGATCCTTCCAGCCCACGCAGGTGTCGGCCACGCCGGACCGCAATGCGGGGCTGCAGGCCTTCGCGCAGATCGAGCGTGTGCTGCTGCATGCCCGCTGCCTGAATTGCCACGTGCCGGACGGCCCGCTGCAGGGCGATGCGAAACGGGTGCATTTTCCACCGGTGCAGCGAGGCACCGACGGCAAGGGCGTGCCGCCGCTGCAATGCGCCACGTGCCATGGCACCCAGAACAGCCCGCTCGCGCATGCGCCGCCCGGGCTGGATACCAATGGCCAGCCGGGCTGGCACATGCCGCCGGCGAAGATGAAGATGTCATGGCTGGGCCTGTCCGGGCCGGCGCTATGCAAGGTCTTCCGGGACACCAGGACCAATGGCGGCCGTTCGCTGGCGATGCTCGAAGAACACATGGTGACCGACCACCTGGTGGCTTGGGGCTGGCAACCGGGGCCGGGGCGTGAATTGCCGCCGCTGGACAAGCCCGCGTTCGACGAGCAGGTGCGCCAGTGGATACGCAACGGCGCGCCGTGCGATACGCGCGAGCCGTTGCGCACCTCTGCCGGCCCTACACGCGCCGCCGCCGACGAAGCCTTGCTGAAGAACCTGCGCGCTATCGCCGGATCAGGCGCCTTGACCCAGACGAAAGGCACCAGCAACGGGAGCCAGCCATGATTTCCTTTCAACTGAACGGCAAGACCCAGCAGGTTGACGTGCCCGGCGACACGCCGGTGCTGTGGGTGCTGCGCGACACGCTGGGCCTGACCGGCACCAAGTTCGGCTGCGGCATCGCCGTGTGCGGCGCGTGCACGGTACATGTCGATGGCCAGCAGCGCCGCGCGTGCGTGACACCGGTGTCTTCCATCGCCGGCCGGCAGCTCACCACGATCGAGGGCATCGGCGAGGACCCGGTGGGGCGCGCGGTCGAAGAGGCCTGGGTGCGCAACGACGTCACGCAGTGCGGCTATTGTCAGAGCGGCCAGGTCATGTCGGCGGTGGCGCTGCTCAGGGTCAACCGGCGCCCGACCGATGCCGACATCGAACAGGCCATGAGCGCCAACCTGTGCCGCTGTGGCACCTACGCGCGCATCCATGCCGCGGTCAAGGATGCAGCCAAGGCTATCGGCTGAGGAGATGCCATGAGACTCATGCAGCAGGCAAGCGGCGGCATCGACCGGCGGACCTTCCTGAAACTGAGCTTCGGCTCGGGCTTCGCGCTCTGTGCCGTTCCGCTTGGCGCGCAGACGGAGGCGGCCGCGCAGCCCAAGGCGCCAGTGCAGCCATCGGCCTTCATCAGTATCGATGCCGACGGCACCGTGATGGTCACGATCGGCAAGCTTGAGTTCGGGCAGGGCGTGCAGACGGCACTGCCGATGCTGGTGGCCGAGGAACTGGACGCGGACTGGAGCACGGTGCGCTGCCAGCTGGCCCCGGCCGGCGAGGCCTATAAGGATCCGGTGTTCCATATCCAGATGGTCGGCGGCTCGACCAGCATGAAGAACTCGTGGACCCAGTATCGCGAGGTCGGCGCGCGCATGCGCGCCATGCTGCTCGGGGCGGCCGCCAGGCGCTTCGGGGTCCCGGCCGGGCAGCTGAAGGCCGAGGCCGGCGTGGTGACCGCGCCCGACGGCCGCCGGGCCACGTACGGCGAGCTGGCCGCCGCGGCCTTGGCCGAGCCGGTGCCAGCAAGCGTGCAGCTGAAGTCGCCGCAGCAGTTCAGGCTGATCGGCAAGCCCACCGGCCGGCTCGATGCGCGCGACAAGTCCACCGGCAGGCAGCAGTTCGGCATCGACACGGCGCTGCCCGGCACGCGTACCGTGGTCATGGTGCATCCGCCGGTGTTCGGCGCCAGGGTCGCGCGCTTCGACCCGGCGCGTGCCAGGGCCATCGCCGGCGTGGAAGAGGTCTACCAGGTGCCGCTGGCCGGCGGCGCGACCGGGTTGGCGATCGTGGCCAATGGCTTCTGGCCCGCGCGCACGGCGCGCGAGGTGCTGCAGGTGGAATGGGACAGCAGCGGCGTCGAGAAGCCGGATAGCGATGCGCTGCTGGCGCGCTATCGCGAGCTGGCGGCCAGGCCCGGCGTGCAGGCCAAGGCGGCGGACACTTCGGCGCTTGCCACCGCGCCACACAAGCTCACCGCCGAGTATGTCTTCCCCTACCTGGCGCACACGCCGATGGAGCCGCTCAACTGCACCATCGACTTCCGCGGCAACCAATGCACGGTGTGGGCCGGCTCGCAGTTCCAGACCGTCGACCAGGCCAACGTCGCAGCCGTGCTCGGCCTGAAGCCGGAACAGGTGACATTCAACACCATGATGGCCGGCGGCGGCTTCGGCCGGCGTGCCGTGCCCACGTCCGACTACCTGTTCGAGGCCGCGCAGGTGGCCAAGGCGCGCTACGCGGCCGGCCGGCGCGAGCCGATCAAGATGATCTGGACGCGCGAAGACGACGTGCGCGGCGGCTACTACCGCCCGATGCACCTGCACCGCGTTGACATCGGCCACGATGGCAAGGGCAAGGTGCTGGCCTGGAAGCACGTGATCGTCGGCCAGTCCATCACCAGCGGCACGCCGTTCGAGTCCTTCACCGTGAAGAACGGGGTCGACTCGACCATGGTCGAGGGCGTGAGCGACAGTCCTTATCCGTTCCCGATCGCGCTCGAGATCCATCACCCCAAGGTCAATGTGCCGGTGCTGTGGTGGCGCTCGGTGGGGCACACGCACACGGCCTACGTGATGGAGACTCTGGTCGATGAACTGGCGCGCGCCGGCGGGATCGATCCGGTGGCCTACCGCCGCACGCTGCTGCGTGAGCACAAGCGTCACCTGGCGGCGCTGGACCTGGCGGTCGAGCGCTCGGGCTACGGCAAGCGGCGTCTCTCGGCCGGGCGTGCCTGGGGCGTGGCGGTGCATGAATCGTTCGACACCGTGGTGGCCTACATCGTCGAGGCCTCGATGCGCGGCAACCAGCCGGTGGTGCACCGGGTCACCGCGGCCGTCCACTGCAATATGCCGATCAATCCGCGCACGGTCGAGGCGCAGGTCCAGGGCGGCATGATGATGGGGCTGGGCACCACGCTGCCCGGAGCCCAGATCACGCTGAAGGATGGCGTGGTCCAGCAAGGCAACTGGAACGACTACCGAGTGGCGACGCATGCGGACACGCCGCCGCAGATCGCGGTGCACATCGTGCCATCGGCCGACCCGCCGACCGGCATTGGCGAGACCGCGGTGCCGCCGATCGCACCGGCACTGGCCAACGCCGTCGCGGCGCTCACCGGCAAGCGGCATCGCAGCCTGCCGTTCACCGCGTGATCTTCGAGCAAGTCGGCATGGCCTGCGTGCGGTGATCTCTCCCCAAGCGGGAGAGCGAGCACCCAGACAAAATGCCAACAGTCTTGGGTGCGCCAAAGCCACCGGAACCAGCCTAAGCAAGATGTTCTCCCTTTCCCCTCATGGGGAGAGGGCCGGGGTGAGGGGTGGTCTAGCCAGGATCCGCATCAAGCGGCGCCTTCGGTTTTATCCATCACAATGGCCGTTGAAGTGCGAGGATCCGGAATTCGTGAGGCTGCGTTTTCCGGAAAATCAACCACTTATCAGTGAATTCGGCCAGCGCTTTCCCGTATTAGAAGCGGAAATAGCGAGACTGCACTGACTTGAGCGCGAATTCGTTGGACTGGTTCGCGCAGGTGCTCACTGTCCCTTGCCCGAGACGACGAGAACCCGTACACGTTGACGGGGGTATGCCGGATCCGGCGTTTCCTCTGGCATGCACGAGAAGTCAGCACTGGCGCGGGTTGACGCAACGGGCTTCTGATTCGGCAGTGCGGGAGTCCATCGTACACGAACGGCCATGGGGCGGCGGTGAACGGTGCATTCGGAAATGGCAGAGGCGGGCAATCCGATTAGCGGCGATCATGCAGTCTGATCCTGTCCGCATCCCGAGCCACCATGCACGTCCATCTGCAGTCCCACATGCACGTCAGCCTGCAGCGGCTGTTGCTGGCTTTCCCGCTGGCGGTCTCTGCGGCCCACGGCAGGCTGGTGCTCAGGCGCCGCGGCTATGAGCGTGTGCTGCTGCCGGGCCAGCAGCTCACCATCGAACCGTTTGAAACCTTTGCGCTGCACCTGGATGGCAGCAGCACTCAGCCGGCCGCGTGCACCCTCGAAATCCAGCGCATGATCCCCGCGGCGCAGCAGGAATGCCTGCACCACCGCATCTGCAAGCGGGTCTTCCTGCAACCCCATTACGCCTGGAATGCCGCGTTTATCGCGGAACGGCTGGGCATGTCCACGGCACAGCTGCGCCGCATGCTGTTTTCGCAGGGCACGGCGCTGACCGAGCTGTGCCGCACGCAACGGCTGATGCGGTTGCTGTTCGAGGTCATGGCCGGTGATGCCGGCATTGGCGATGCCCGGCGGCGCGTCGGCTGGCCAGCCAGCAGTGATCTGGACTGCGCTTTCTACGACCGCTTCGGCTTATCGATGGAAGCTGCCAGCCGGTTGGCGGTCGCGCGCGCAGCGCAGCGGCGGCGCTCCGTCGCCTGACTCGTTCCCAAAAATCTACCGGACGTTCGCAAGGATCCGGGATCAGGTCCCGGATGCGAGGGTGCCGGCCACTGCGAATTGCGCCCGCCAGAGTGTACTGAACGCCGCGCTTTGCGAGATAATCCGCCCTTACGCTGCGGAATGATGTCATGCGCTTTGATCTGGTCGACCTGAAACTGTTCACGCATATTGCGGAGGCCCAGAGCCTGACCGGCGGTGCGCAACGCTCGCACCTGTCGCTGGCCGCGGCCAGCACGCGCATCAAGAACCTCGAGGAACACGTCGGCGTCAAGCTGCTGAGCCGCAGCAGCCAGGGCGTGAAGGTGACCGGGGCGGGGGAGACCCTGCTCGCCCACGCGCGCCGCGTGCTGCGCCAGCTGGAGCAACTGAGCGGCGATCTGCAGGAATATGCGGCGGGCGTGAAAGGCCATGTGCGCGTGTTCGCCAACACCACCGCGATGAGCGAATTCCTGCCGGCGGTGCTGCGCAGTTATCTCGTCAGCCATCCGGACGTGACCATCGACATGCACGAGCGCCTGAGCCCGGATATCGTGCGCGCGGTGCAGGAGGGCATGGTGGATATCGGCATCATTGCCGGCAACGTGCGCACGGAAGGGCTGGAGGTGATGCCGTACCGGCGCGACCGCCTGGTGCTGGCCACCGCGCTGAGCCATCCGCTGGCCGAGCGCGGCAGCGTGGATTTTATCGATACGCTGGACTACGACTTCATCGGCCTGCCCGAGGCCAGCGCGATCCACAATTTCCTGTTGCGGGCCGCGACCGACCTGCAGCGCACGCTGCGCTGGCGCGTGCAGGTCAGCAACTTCGAGACCGCGTGCCGGATGATCGAGGCCAATGTCGGCGTCGGCGTGTTGCCGGAGACTACCGCCAGCCGCCATGCGAAGACGATGGCGCTGCGCATCGTCCAGCTCAACGATGAATGGGCCGAGCGCAAGCTGCAGATATGCGTGGCCGACCTCGGCGCCTTGCCGCTGTTTGCGCGCAAGCTGGTGGACCTGCTGGTCGAGGACGGACTCGGGCGCCAGGACTGAGGGCGCCCGGCGGACTAGGCCTTGTCCGCCAGCATCTGCCGTAGCTGGTGCTTCAGCAGCTTGCCGCTGGCCGTGGTGGGGATCGAGGCAACGCGCAGGATCCGCTCCGGGCGCTTGTACGGCGACAGGCGGTCGACCAGGTAGTCGTGCAGCGCCTGCGCGTCAAATTTCTCGCCATCCCTGATCTCGACGAAGGCGATCACTTCCTCGTTGCCGTCCGCGGTGGGCTGCCCGATGACGGCTGATACGCGCACGGACGGATGCGTGTTGATGACCGATTCGACTTCGATCGGGTAGACATTGAAGCCCGAGCGGATGATCAGGTCCTTGGTGCGGCCGACGATGAACAGCGCGCCGCCGAGGTCCAGCCGGCCGATGTCGCCGGTATTGAGCCAGCCGTCGGGCCGCAGGGCCTCGGCGCTCAGGTCCGGTGCGCGGTAGTAGCCGCGCATCACGCCGGGCCCCCTGATCCATAGCTCGCCGGGTTGCCCCTGCGGCACCGGCTTGCCCTCCGGCCCGACTACCCGCAGCTCTGCACCTTCGACGATCTCGCCCGCCGAGCAATCGGTGCGCGGCCGGTCCATGCGGGTCACGAACAGCGACCCCGCATATTCGGTCATGCCGTAGCCATGGTGCAGCGGCTGGCCGAACATCGCCTCGACGTCGTGCTTGAGCGTCGGATCAAGCGGCCCGCCGCCGGTGTAGAGATAGCGCAGCCGCGGCGAAGCCTGCAGGGGCGTGCCCGTTGCCCGCACATGGGCGACGATGCGGTTGAACATTGTCGGCACGCCCTGCAGCAGCGTGATCGCACCCTGCCGGATCGCGGCGGTGACATCAGCGGCATTGAAACGCGCGCTCAGGTACAGGCTGGCGCCGGCCTGCAGGGTCGAGACCAGCAGCGTCCCCAGCCCGAACACATGCGACATCGGCATGACCGCATAGGCGCAGTCGTCTGCCTGCATGCGGCGCGACTCGACCGTGACGCGCGCAAAGTGCAGCAGGCCCCGGTGGGTGACCATCACGCCCTTGGGCTGTCCGGTGGTGCCGGAGGTATAGATCAACGCGGCGACATCACGCGCGAGCGCTTCAGGCTCGCGCTCGCCGGCCTCGTCGACAGCGCCCGCCATCAGCGGGCCGAGGCCGGCCGGGGCAATCTCCCTGGCCCGGTAGCGCACGCCGTGCCGCAGGGCATCGGGCGACACCGCGTGGGTGAACAGCATCAGGCGCGGCTGGCAGTGGGCGCGGATCACCTCGATTTCCCGCTCCGACAGGCGGGCGTTGACGACGACCGGCCACGCGCCCAGTTCCGACAAGGCGAACACCAGCGTGATCACCGCCAGGCAGTTCTCGGCCGTGATCAGCACCCGATCGCCGGTGCCCACGCCCTGCGCTTGCAGGTAGCGCTGCGCATCCTCGATGCCCGCCCACAGCTGCGCATAGGTGGTGGTCCGGCCTTCCTCGAAGACGGCCACATGGCCGGGGGTCTCGGCGGCCCAGCGGCGAGGGATGTCGCTGATCCGTGGTGGGGTGTCTCGGTCCGGTGGCATCTCGCGGGAATCCTTGTGCTGGAAAAACCGTTCGGCGAGGCGGGGGCCAGCCGAACGGCGCCAGTGTATGTGCGCCCGTTGCACGGTGCAATCGGTAATCGGCAAAGGCGGATTTCTTGTCTGCCGAAAGCCGCCTGGCCGCTTACACCACGCGCCTGGCGCGCAGTGCTTCCAGTTGCTGCGGGCTCAGCTTCAGGTAGTCGCGCAGCACCTCGTCGGTGTGCTGGCCCAGCGCGGGCGGGGCGTAGCGCAGCGTCGGGGGCGTCTCTGACAGGCGCAGCGGGCTGGCCGTGGTGACCACGTGGTTCACTGGCTCGCCGGCGGGCGGCTGGGCTCCCGGATAGCGCTCTTGCTCGACGCGCAGGCCACGGTGTTGCACATGGGGGTCGGCGTGGGCCTGGGCGATATTGTTGATGGGGCCGCAAGGCACGGAATTGGCTTCCAGCAGCGCGACCCATTGCGCCGTGGACCGGGTGCGCGTGAGCTCCATCATCATCGCGATCAGCGTCTTGCGGTTGTTGACGCGGCCGGTATTGGTGGCATAGCGCTCGTCGCGCGCCCAGTCCACGCCCGCGGCGTCGCAGAAGCGTGCGAACTGCCCGTCGTTGCCGATGGCCAGCAGCATATTGCCGTCGGCGGTCGGGAAGTCCTGGTAGGGCACCACGCTAGGGTGGATATTGCCTTGGCGCCGCGGCACGTCGCCGGCGTTCAGGAAGCCCGCGCCCTGGTTGGCCAGCACCGCCATCGCCACATCCAGCAGGGCGATGTCGATATGCTGGCCGCGGCCGGTGAAGTGGCGCGCTTCCAGCGCGCTCAGGATCGCGGTGGTGGCGTACATGCCGGTGAACAGGTCGATCACGGCCACGCCTACCTTCATCGGGCCGCCGCCGGGCTCGCCGTCGGCGTGGCCGGTGATGCTCATCAGGCCGCTCATGGCCTGGATCAGCAGGTCGTAGCCGGGCCGCGCCGCGTAGGGTCCGGTGTGGCCAAACCCCGTGACCGAGCAGTAGATCAGGCGCGGGTTGAGCGCGCTCAGGCTGTCATAGTCCAGCCCGTAGCGCTTGAGGCCGCCGGTCTTGAAATTCTCCACCACCACATCGCTCTGCCGGGCCAGCTCGCGGATCAGCTCCTGTCCCTCGGGCGTGGCCATGTCCACGGTGACCGAGCGCTTGTTGCGGTTGGCGGCGGTGAAATAGCAAGCCTGCCGGGTCGGCGCGCCGGCCTCGTCGGCGAGGAAAGGGGGCCCCCAGTGGCGCGTATCGTCGCCTTCGCCGGGTTTTTCGATCTTGATCACGTCGGCGCCCATGTCCGCCAGGTTCTGGGTTGACCACGGTCCGGCCAGCACGCGCGAGAGATCGAGCACGCGCAGGTGACTCAGGGCGCCGGTGCGGGCGGAGGGGGGAGGAAGGCCAGCGGCCGGCGTAGCGGTGGAATCTGTCATGTCAGGTCAGGCGGTCTCAAGGCAGGCTGCCCGTCCTGGGGACGGGCAGCGTTGCACGCGGGCATGGTTCAGGTGTATTGGCGCGGGGCGCGGTGCTTACGCGCCGCGGGCCTCACGGATCATGTTGCGCGCGATGATGACCTGCTGGATCTGCGTGGTGCCCTCATACAGGCGGAACAGGCGCACATCGCGGTAGAAGCGCTCGATGCCGAACTCGGAAATATAGCCGGAACCGCCGAGAATCTGTACCGCGCGGTCCGCCACGCGGCCCACCATCTCGGTGGCGAACATCTTGCAGCACGAGGCTTCGGTGGAGACGTTCCTGCCTTCGTCGCGGCGGCGCGCGGCGTCGATCACCATGCATTCGGCGGCATAAAGCTCGGCCTGGCTGTCGGCCAGCATGGCCTGGATCAGCTGGAACTCGCAGATCGGCTGGCCGAACTGCTGGCGCTCCAGTGCGTAGTTCAGCGCGTCGCGCAGCACGCGCCTGGCCACCCCGACGCTGACCGCCGCAATGTGCAGCCGGCCCTTGTCGAGCACCTTCATCGCCGTCTTGAAGCCCTGGCCTTCCTTCAGGCCGATCAGGTTCTCGGCCGGTACGCGCACGTTGTCGAAGATCACGTCGCAGGTATGCGCGCCTTTCTGCCCCATCTTCACGTCGCGCTTGCCGAAGCTGATGCCGGGCGTCCTGGCATCGACGATAAATGCCGAGACGCCGGCCGAGCCCTTGATTTCAGGGTTGGTACGCGCCATCAGCGTGAACATGCCGGCCTGCGGCGCGTTGGTGATAAAGCGCTTGGTGCCGTTGACCACGTAGTGGTCGCCATTCCTGACCGCGGTGGTGCGCAGCGAACCGGCGTCCGAGCCGGCATCCGGTTCGGTCAGGGCAAAGGAGGCCAGGATCTCGCCGGTGGCCAGGCGGGGCAGCCACGCGGCCTGCTGCTCCGGCGTGCCATCCATCAGGATGCCCTGCGAGCCGATGCCCACGGTGGTGCCCAGCAGCGAGCGGAAGGCCGGCGAGGTCTGGCACAGCTCCATGACCACGCGCACTTCCTCCTCCATGGTCAGCTCCAGGCCGCCAAAGCGCTCGGGGATGGTCATGCCGAACAGGCCCATCTCGCGCATGTCCTGCACGATATCCTGCGGGATTTCGTCGGTCTCGGCGACCAGCGCCTCGGCGGGCACCAGGCGCTCGCGCACAAAGCGGCGCACGCTGTCGAGCAGGGCTTCGAGGATGTCGTTATCGCGGATCATGTCGGTTCTTCCTGGGTGTCGGGTCGGTGTCGGTTCGAGGGGGCGGGACCATCAGTCCAGCGTCACGCCCTTGAGCACGCTGGCCCACTGCGTGCGCTCGCGCGCGGCGGTGTTCACGACATCCTGCGTGGTGCCGCTCCACTGTTCGTAGCCCAGTTCGGCATAGCGCTTCCTGAGCTCAACGTCTTCCACGGCCTGCCGCACTGCTGCGGCCAGCTTCTGGGTCTGCTCGGGGGTTACGCCCTTGGGGGCGTAGATGGCGTACCAGCCGCCGGCTTCGTAGTCCTTGAGGCCGGCAATCCCGGATTCGCGGAAGGTGGGCACGCCGGGCAGCGATGCGCTGCGCTTGGGCGAGCCCACGGCGATGGGCTTGACCTTGCCGCTCTGCACATAGCCGCTGGCGGTGCTGATGATATCGAACATCACGTCGATCTGGCCGCCGATGGTGTCGGTCATGGCCGGGGCATTGCCCTTGTAGGGAATATGGTTCAGCTGGACCTGCGCCTGCCGGGCGAACAGGGCCATGGCGACGTGGTTGGAGCTGCCGACGCCCGAGGAGCCGTAGCTGAGCTTGCCGGGATGCGCCCTGGCGTAGGCAACCAGGTCCTGGGTGCCCTTGAACGGCTCCTTGACGTTGGCCACCAGCATGTTGTAGTAGCGCGCCACCGGTGCCACCGGGGCGAGGTCCTTGGCCGGGTCGTACGGCAGGCTCTTCATGATGTTGGGCGCGACCGTCAGCGCCGCGCTGGCGGCGAACCACAGCGTGGCGCCGTCGGGCCTGGCGCGGACCACTTCATAGCCGGCCAGCGTGGCATTGGCGCCGGGCTTGTTGTCGACGATGACGTTGGCGTTGAGCGCCTTGCCCAACGCCACCGCAAACAGGCGCGCGGCCTGGTCGGCGGGGCCGCCGGCCGCGTAGCCGACCACGAGGCGCACCGGCTGGCCGTTGGGCTGTGCCGAGGCAGGGGGAGTAGCCAGGGTTGCGCCGCACAGAGCCAGGGCGGCCAGCATGGCGTGGCGGCGTGAGGTGGAAATCAAGATACTTCTCCTACGTAAAGCAAAGAGCCGATGGCAAAAGCCGAAAAGCAAAAGGCAAAAGGCAGGCTCAGCCCCCGCCGTCGCGCACGGGGGCTGTACGGTGAATGGAGTGGGTTTTCTCAGTAGCGTTCGAAGACCGCGGCAATACCCTGGCCGCCGCCGATGCACATGGTTTCCAGGCCATAGCGGCCGCCACGGCGCTGCAGTTCATGCAGCAGCGTGGCCAGGATGCGCACGCCGGTGGCGCCGATCGGATGGCCCAGCGAGATGCCCGAGCCGTTCACGTTCAGCTTCTGCTCGATCGCATCCTGGTCATGCCATTCCCAGCCCTTGAGCACGGCCAGCACCTGGCAGGCGAAGGCTTCGTTCAGCTCGACCAGGTCCATCTGGTCCAGCGTCAGGTTCAGGCGCGCCAGCAGCTTCTTCACCGCGGGCACCGGGCCGATGCCCATGTGCGAGGGCTCGCAGCCGGCCGCCGCCCAGCCCACCAGCGAGGCCATGGGGGTCAGGCCCAGTTCGGCCAGCCTGTCTTCGGCCACGATCAGGCAGGCGGCCGACGCGTCATTCTGCTGGCTGGCGTTGCCAGCGGTGACGGTACCGTTCGGCATCAGCGTGCGCAGCTTGCCAAGGCTTTCACGCGTGGTTTCCGGGCGGAAGCCTTCGTCGCGCGCGAACCGCACCGGATCGCCCTTGCGCTGGGGCACCTGCACGGGCACGACCTCGGCATCGAAGCGGCCGGCCTCCCAGGCTGCCGCGGCGCGTGCGTGGCTGCGGGCGGCGAAGACATCGGCCGCCTCGCGGCTGATGCCGTAGTCGCGCGCCAGGTTCTCGGCCGTCTCGATCATCCCGGAGATCTTGCCGAAGCGCTCGACCGGCTGGGAGCGTTCACGGCCACGGTCGAGGCGGTCGAAGAAGCGCACATTGCCCGAGCGCGCGCCCCAGCGCATGTCGGTGGTGTAGTACTCGATATTGCTCATGCTCTCGACGCCGCCCGCGATCACCACGTCGGCGGCGCCGCTTTGCACCATCATCGAGGCCGTGACGATGGCCTGCAGGCCGCCGCCGCAGCGGCGGTCCAGCTGCATGCCCGGCACCTCGACCGGCAGGCCGGCCTGCAGCGCGGCCCAGCGGCCGACGCAGGGCACTTCGCTGTTGGCGTAGGACTGGGCAAAGACCACGTCGTCGATACGCGCGGGATCGATGCCGCTGCGTTCCACCACGGCGCGCACGGCGGTGGCGGCCAGTTCCTCCACAGGCACCGGGCGCAAGCTGCCGCCGAAGGTGCCGACGGGCGTGCGGAGGGGAGTGACGATTGCAGCTCTGCGCATGGAAGTCTCCTTGGAACTCTGTGTTGGGATGAACAAGTAAGTCAGTTGGCCAGCGTGTGCCCGGGAAGGGCCACGAAGGCCGCGCCGCACTGACGCAGCAGGGCGTGGGCCTGGCGTTCCAGGTCCGCGCGGTGTTCGGGTGCGGCAATGTCCAGCATGCGGCGCACGCGCTGCGACAGCGTCTGGCCGCGCAGGTCGGCCACGCCGTGTTCGGTGACGATCAGGCCCGCGTCCGAGCGGGGCGTGCTGACCGGGCCGGACAACTGGGCCACGATGCGGCTCGCGCCCTTGGCGGTTGCTGGCAGCGCGACTATGGGCAGGCCGCCGCGGCTGCGCGCGGCGCCGCGCAGGAAGTCCACGGCACCGCCGACGGCGCCGACATAGACGCCGGCGGCAACTTCGGCGTTCACCTGGCCGGTGAGGTCGACCTCGATGGCGGAGTTGATGGCGGTCAGCTTGTCGACGCTGGCCAGCACCTCGGGGTGATGGGTATAGGCGGTCTCGCGCAGCTGCAGCTGCGGATTGCGGTGGGCCCAGCGCCGCAGCCGTTCGCTGCCCATCAGGATGCCGGCGATGCCCACGCCCGTATCGATGCTCTTGCGTGCGTTGGTCAGCACCCCGGCTTCGGCCAGCGCCGCAATGCCGTCGCCGATCGCGCCGCTGTGCAGCCCCAGGTCGCGGTGGCCATTCAGCGCAGCGACCACGGCCTCTGGCAGGTTGCCGATGCCCATCTGCAGGGTGGCGCCATCCTCCACCCAGCCGGCGATGTGGCGAGCGATAGCCTGTTCGGCCGGGCCGGGCGCGCTGCGGTCAAGGCTGATCGGCGGGTGCAGCGCTTCGACCTGCAGGTCGATATCGTCCGCGCTCAGGTAGCGGCTGCCGTGGGTCCACGGCACCTCAGGGTTCACCTCGGCGATGATGACGCGGGCGCGGTCGAGCGCCGCGGGGAGGTATTCATGCACCAGCCCCAGGCTGTGGCGCCCCTGCTCGTCGGCGGGCGAGACCTGCACCAGCGCCACGTCCGCCCGCAGCGTGCCCTGGCGGATCAGCCCGGGCAGGTGCGAATAGTGGCTGGGCACGATGTCCAGCACGCCGGCCCTGGCCAGTTGCCGGTGCGGGCCGCTGGTGGCGTAGCCGAAGAAGTCGAGCACATCCGCCTGGGCCGGCTGCAGCGTGTCTGACTGCCCGATGCCGACAAAGACACTGAGCCGTCCGCCCTGGGCGATGGCGTGGCGGTGCTCCACCAGTGCGCGCGTCAGCGTCAGCGGCTCGGCGGTGGCTTGCCCCCACCAGATATGGTCTCCGGGGCGGATCAGGGCTTGCAGGCGGGAGGCGAGGGTGTGCATGTCCACGGGGCAGCGGTCAGTCGGCGCATGCGCCGGATAGCCCGGAGCATGTTCCCAAAGCGTGGTTTGCGCTATTTGACAATGCCAATGGCGGACTTTGGCGAAAGCGAAAGGCCTTAACCGTCGCCAGGACTTAACCCCGGTGGAAGGCGCGCTTTCGGAAAGGCTGATTGTCCAACCGGCCGAACGCCGCGACTATTGCGGTTATCACAAGGAGGCGGCCGTCCGCCAGAGACCGAACGCAAGCCAAGCGCCATGATCGAACAGACCCAATCGAACAACTTCCAAGAAATCCGCGACGCCATCCGCGCGCTTTGCGCGGAGTTTCCCGATGAGTACTTCCGCAAGGTGGACGAGCAGCGCGCCTATCCCGAGGCCTTTGTCAATGCGCTGACCGCGGCGGGCTGGCTGGCGGCGCTGATTCCGCAGGAGTACGGTGGTTCCGGCCTGGGTCTGACCGAAGCCTCGGTCATCATGGAAGAGATCAACCGCTGCGGCGGCAACTCCGGCGCCTGCCACGGCCAGATGTACAACATGGGCACGTTGCTGCGGCACGGCTCCAGGGCACAGAAGGACAAGTACCTGCCGAAGATTGCCTCGGGGGAATGGCGCCTGCAGTCCATGGGCGTGACCGAGCCCACCACCGGCACTGACACCACCAAGATCAAGACCTCGGCGGTCAAGAAGGACGGACGCTACGTCGTCAACGGCCAGAAGGTCTGGATCAGCCGCGTCCAGCACAGCGACTTCATGATCCTGCTGGCGCGCACCACGCCGCTGGCCGACGTGAAGAAGAAGAGCGAGGGGATGTCCATCTTCATGGTGGACCTGCACGAGGCGCAGAAGAAGGGCCTGACCGTGCGCCCCATCCCCAACATGGTCAACCACGAGACCAATGAACTGTTTTTCGAGGACCTGGAAATCCCCGAGGAAAACCTGATCGGTGAAGAGGGCAAGGGATTCAAGTACATCCTCGATGGCCTGAACGCCGAGCGCACGCTGATCGCGGCCGAGTGCATCGGCGACGGCTATTGGTTCATCGACCGCGTGACCAAGTACGTCAGGGAACGCGAGGTCTTCGGCCGCCCCATCGGCCAGAACCAGGGCGTGCAGTTCCCGATCGCCGAGTCCTTTATCGAACTGGAAGCGGCGAACCTGATGCGCTGGAAAGCCTGTGAGCTGTTTGACAAGCACGAGCCCATGGGGGCCCAGGCCAACATGGCCAAGTACCTGGCCGCCAAGGCGAGCTGGGAAGCCGGCAACGCCTGCCTGCAGTTCCACGGTGGTTTCGGCTTTGCCTGCGAATACGACGTGGAGCGCAAGTTCCGGGAAACGCGGCTGTACCAGGTGGCACCGATCTCCACCAACCTGATCTACTCTTTCGTCGCCGAACACGTCCTGGGCCTGCCGCGCTCATTCTGAGCGATGGACGGCGCGCCAGCCCCAACAATCAAGGGGCTGGCCAGATGGAACCCCGGCAGCAACGGCGCCGGGGTTCCTGCTTCGCCCAGGCCCCGAATTCCCCTCCCTGTCTCCTCTCTTCGCCCGCGCAGCCGGATCCAGCCCGATCCTCAAATCGGAAACTGCGTCGTCGACAGCACCTGCTTGAGCACCATGAACGAGCGAATCTGCCGCACGCCCGGCAGGTAGAGCAACTGCTCCGCGTGGAGGCGGTTGAAGCTCTCGCTGTCCTTGGTCCTGAGCATCATGATGTAGTCGAACTCGCCGGTGACTTCATGGCATTCCATACAGCCTGATACCTTCTGCGCCGCTTTCTCAAAGGCGGCGAAGGACTCGGGCGTGGACCGGTCCAGCACGACCCCGATGATGACCAGCATCCCCGCGTCCAGGGGAGCCGGGTTCAGCAGCGCCACGACGCCGCGGATCAGGCCATCCGCTTTCAGGCGTTCCACGCGGCGCAGGCATGCGGGCGGGCTGAGGCTGACCTTGCCCGCCAGGGCCAGGTTGGAGATGGACGCATCGCGCTGCAAGGCGCGCAGGATGGCCTTGTCCGTGCGATCCAGCACCGGCGCGGGCTGTGCGGAGGTCTCGGATTTCGAACGAAATTTTATTCTGCTTGTTGCCATTTCTACGAAATAAAGAGAATTTCTGGGTGCTTGCTGTCTATTTATCGTGCAAGAAGTCGCAGATCTTTGCAAGCACCTTTCGCCCCAGCCTTCTTATGATGATTCCAGATGCGGCGTCGCGCAGCGTCCGTGCGAATGCCGGGCTTTGCGGCTGCAAGGCGCCCGCATGCCAACCGCAACCTGGAGCCAGTCATGAACCTGAAGCAATTTCCGCGTCATTCCCTGACCTTCGGCCCGACGCCGATCCATCCGCTATCGCGGCTGAGCGAAAGCCTGGGTGGCAAGGTCGAGCTCTATGCCAAGCGCGACGACTGCAACAGCGGGCTCGCCTTTGGCGGCAACAAGACGCGCAAGCTCGAATACGTCATTCCAGACGTGCTGGCGCAGGGCGCCGATACGCTGGTCTCGATCGGCGGGATCCAGTCGAACCACACGCGCCAGGTTGCCGCCATCGCGGCCCACCTGGGGCTGAAGTGCGTGCTGGTGCAGGAGAACTGGGTCAACTACTCCGACGCGGTTTATGACCGCGTGGGCAACATCCAGATGTCGCGCATCATGGGGGCCGACGTGCGCCTGGTCAGCGAAGGCTTCGACATCGGTATTCGCCCCAGCTGGGAAGAAGCCATGGAGAGCGTGCGCAAGGCGGGCGGCAAGCCCTACCCGATTCCGGCAGGCTGCTCGGAGCATCCGCTCGGCGGTCTCGGCTACGTAGGCTTCGCCGAGGAAGTGCGGGAGCAGGAAGCCGGACTCGGCTTCAGGTTCGACTACATCGTGGTCTGCTCGGTCACCGGCAGCACGCAGGCGGGCATGGTGGTCGGATTCGCTGCCGACGGCCGCGCGGACCGGGTCATCGGCATCGATGCATCGGCCAAGCCGGAACCGACGCGCGCGCAGATCCTGCGCATCGCCCGCCATACCGCGGAGCTGGTCGGCCTCGGCCGCGACATCACTGAAGCGGACGTGGTGCTGGACACCCGCTATGGCGGACCCGAATACGGCCTGCCTTCGGCCGGCACCCTGGAAGCCATCCGCCTCAGCGCCAGGCTGGAGGGCATGATGACGGACCCGGTCTATGAGGGCAAGTCCATGCAGGGCATGATCGACATGGTCCGTCGCGGCGAGTTTCCGCAAGGATCGAAAGTCCTCTTTGCACACCTGGGCGGGGTACCGGCATTGAACGCCTACAGCTTCCTGTTCAAGGACGGGTGATTCCATGCGCAGGTGCGCAGCCGGGATTCCCCGGATGCCCGGTTAATCGTTGCCCGCCTGCGCGCCCGCCCCAAAGCGCAGGCGCAGGCTCCGGTTGGCATCGTGCAGCGAACCGTCCGCCGCTTCCACCACGCGGTGCAGGTAGTCTTCGCTGGCGTCTAGCAGCGCCCCGTACAGGGTGTGGCACAAGCCGCGCGCGGTGCGGCCGGGCCAGTCTTGCGGCAGCATCGCTTCGGGCAGGTTGGGGTCGCGCAGCAGCACACGCCGGTATTCGTGCACCAGGAGCGTCCGCACGAAGAAAGCATCGGCCGGAGCAAGCCCGGCGGCCTCTTCGGCCAGCGGCGCAAAGCGGCGCAGCAGTGCCTGCCAGGCAGCGGCCACGTCGCCGAGCTTGAAGGTCTGGTGCATCAGCGCCTGCAGTGGCCGGATGGAAAACGCCTCGAGGCTGCTCGCTTCCATCACCGCCACATCGTCCTGCGCGCGTGCGGCCTGGAGGATTTCGCGCAGCGAGGCGAGGTCCGCTTGGGGGTGGGCCATCACCCCCGGCGCGATGGCGCCGAAGCCCTCCCACAGCAATTCCCGCTTCAGCTTCTGCCGGACCGTGGCGCGTACGTCACCGCGCACCATCACCAGGGTCCAGCGGCCGTCCCATTCGGATGCCTCACCCGCATAGATGCGCTTGCCGGCGTGCAGTACACGCTGCAAACCGGCGTCTGACAGCCCGTAGTAGCTGCGCCGCCCCATCCTGGTCGCGGCCAGCCAGTCGTCGGCGGTAAGGCGGAAGGTGGCGGTGCGCACCAGCCGGTCATTGATGCCGAACGGCGCCGCCAGCCGGATCAGGCTGCCCAGCCAGATGGCCTGCGGCCGCGGCGCCACCACATCGCCGAACAAGGTCACCAGCATGGAATTGGCGCCCAGCTTCAGCCCGCGTGCCAGCCGCGCCACGCGGGGAGAAACCGGATCTGTGCCTGGCGTCGCCATCGGCCCGCTCCCTGAAGTGATACACAAATGCAGATTGATTGAATCAAATTGTATCACTACCATCCGTTGCAACTGACGATGTTGATGCAGGTCAAGACCCCGATTCAGAGCAACCAAGAGCGGAGCAAAGGATGTACGCACAGCTGGTGGAGACAGGAGCGACGAGGCTTCGCGCCATGGAAGAAATGGAGCCGCAGGAGCGCGAGTTCCAGGCGCGCGTCGATGCCGGGATCAAGATCGAGGCCAAGGACTGGATGCCGGAGGCCTATCGCAAGACCCTGGTCCGCCAGATCTCGCAGCATGCCCATTCCGAGATTGTGGGCCAGCTGCCGGAAGGCAACTGGGTCACCCGCGCGCCGACGCTGGAGCGCAAGGCAGTCTTGCTGGCCAAGATCCAGGATGAGGCCGGCCATGGCCTGTATCTCTACAGCGCGGCCGAGACCCTGGGCGTGTCGCGCGACCAGATGCTGGGCGACCTGCACACCGGCAAGGCCAAGTATTCCAGCATCTTCAACTACCCGACGCTGAGTTGGGCCGACATCGGCATGATCGGCTGGCTGGTCGACGGCTCGGCCATCATCAACCAGGTGCCGCTGTGCCGCTGCTCGTTCGGGCCCTATGCGCGCGCCATGGTGCGCGTGTGCAAGGAAGAGTCGTTCCACCAGCGCCAGGGCTACGACATCCTGCTGTCGCTGTGCAACGGCACCCCCGAGCAGAAGCAGATGGCGCAGGACGCGCTCAATCGCTGGTGGTGGCCGGCGCTGATGATGTTCGGCCCGTCCGACGGCGATTCGCCCAACAGCGCGCAATCCATGCAATGGCGCATCAAGCTGTTCTCCAATGACGAGCTGCGCCAGAAGATGGTCGACCAGACCGTGCCGCAGGCCGAGTACCTGGGCCTGGCCATTCCGGATCCCGAACTGAAGTGGAACGAGGAGCGCGGCCACTATGACTTCGGCGAGATCGACTGGTCCGAGTTCTACAACGTCATCCAGGGCAACGGCCCCTGCAACCGCGAGCGCCTGCGCACCCGCGTCAAGGCCTGGGAAGAGGGCGCGTGGTTCCGCGATGCCCTGGTGACCCACGCCGACAAGCAGGCCCAGCGCGCCGCCGCGTGACCCCGCGGCGCCCGGCGCCGCCATCCATCCAACGCAATGACACAGGAGGTTGCCATGAAAGAGTGGCCGCTTTGGGAGATCTTTATCCGCAGCCAGCACGGCCTGGCCCACAAGCACGTGGGCAGCCTGCACGCGCCCGACGGCGAAATGGCGATCAACAACGCGCGTGACGTCTATACGCGCCGCAACGAGGGCGTCAGCGTCTGGGTGGTGAAGGCCGGCGACGTGGTCGCCAGCAGCCCCGGCGACAAGGGCCCGCTGTTCGAGCCGGCCAACAGCAAGGTCTACCGCCACCCGACGTTCTTCCCGATGCCGGAAGCCGTCAAGCACATCTGATACGGCCCGCATGATGGACAACCACAAGCTCGAATACCTGCTGCGCCTCGGCGACGCCACGCTGGTCCTTGGCCAGCGCTTGTCGGAATGGTGCGGCCGCGGCCCGGCGCTGGAAGAGGACATCGCGCTGACCAATGTCGCGCTCGACCTGATCGGCCAGACCCGGCTGTGGCTGGGCTACGCCGCGGAAGTGGAGGGCGCCGGCCGCAGCGCCGACCAGCTGGCCTACCTGCGCGACGCGCACCAGTTCCGCAACCCGCTGCTGGTGGAGCAGCCCAACGGCAGCTATGCCGATACGCTGGCGCGGCAGTTCCTGTTCGACACCTGGCACTACTTCCTGCTCGACGGGCTGCAGCGCTCGACCGATGCCCGCATCGCCGAGATCGCCGCCAAGTCGCTCAAGGAAGTGACCTACCACGTGCGCCGCAGCGCCGACCTGGTGGTGCGCCTGGGCGACGGCAGCGAAGAGAGCCACCGCCGCATGCAGGATGCCTTCAACGACCTGTGGATGTTCAGCGATGAGCTGTTCGAGTCCGACGCGGGCGACGCCGCGCTGGTGCAGGCCGGCCTGGTGCCGGATCCCGCATCACTGGCCGAACCGTGGCAGCGCCACGTGGCCGCGGTGCTGGAAGAAGCCACGCTGCAGCTGCCTGCGGGCACGTGGTCGCAGAGCGGCGGCCGCCACGGCCGCCATACCGAACACCTCGGCTACCTGCTGGCCGAAATGCAGTTCCTGCAGCGCGCCTATCCGGGCGCCAGCTGGTGAACGCCATGACTGCGCAAGCGATCGCACGCCCGGCGCTCGGGCAGGTCTGGACCTGGCTCGATACGGTGCCCGATCCCGAGATCCCGGTGATCTCGGTGGTGGATCTCGGCATTGTGCGCGACGTGGCATGGGAGGACGACGCCTGCGTCGTCACCATCACCCCGACGTACTCCGGCTGCCCGGCCATGACCGTGATCCGGGAGGAGATCGAGCGCACGCTGGCTGCGCAGGGCATTGCCAGCGTGCGCGTGCGCACGCAGCTGGCGCCGGCCTGGACCACCGACTGGATGACGCCGCGCGGCAAGGCCAGCCTGGGCGGCTACGGCATTGCGCCGCCGGCCCAGCAGGTGATCGACATCAGCGGCATCAGCCGCAAGGCGGCGCCGGCGCTGGTGGTGGCGTGCCCGCACTGCGGCTCGCAGCACACGCGGCTGGTGAGCCAGTTCGGCTCGACCGCCTGCAAGGCCCTGTACCGCTGCGGCGACTGCAAGGAACCGTTCGATTACTTCAAGGCGCACTGAGCCTGACCGGGGTAGTGAGATGAGCAAATTCCATGAACTGACCGTGGCCTCGGTCACCCGCGAAACCCGCGATGCCGTGGCCGTGACCTTTGCCGTGCCGGATGAACTGGCCGACACCTACCGCTACATCCAGGGCCAGCACCTGACGCTGCGCACCGGCATCGGCGGCGAGGACGTGCGCCGCTCGTACTCGATCTGCTCGGCGGTGCAGGACGCGCAGCTGCGCGTCGCGATCAAGCGCGTCGACGGCGGCCTGTTCTCCAACTGGGCCAACGAACAACTGCAGCCCGGCATGAAGCTGGAAGTGATGCCGCCATCCGGCCACTTCCACGTGCCGCTGTCTGCCACGCAGGCGAGGCACTACGTGGCCTTCGCCGCCGGCAGCGGCATCACGCCGATGCTGTCGATCATCAAGACTACGCTGGAGGCCGAGCCCCAGAGCCGCTTCACGCTGTTCTACGGCAACCGCGCCTCGTCTTCGGTGCTGTTCAAGGAAGAGCTGGAAGACCTGAAGGACACCTACCTGCAGCGCTTCAACCTGGTGTTCGTGCTCAGCCGCGAGCAGCTGGATATCGACCTGTTCAACGGCCGCATCGACGGCGAGAAGGTCAATGCCTTGCTCAAGCACTGGGTCAAGCCGCAGGACATCGACATCGCCTTTATCTGCGGCCCGCACTCGATGATGGAAGAGGTGTCGCAGGCGCTGCTCGACAACGGCGTGGACAAGGCCCGCATCAAGCGCGAGCTGTTTGCCACCAGCATTCCCGCGGCCCGCCCGGCGGCGCATGCGCACAAGCAGGTGGGGCAGCAGCAGTGCGAGGTCACGGTGATCCAGGACGGCCGCACGCGCTCCTTCACGCTGGAGAAGAACAAGGAGACGGTGCTGGATGCCGCGCTGGCGCAAGGCATCGAGCTGCCTTACTCATGCAAGGGCGGGGTCTGCTCGACCTGCCGCTGCAAGCGCATCGAAGGCGAGGTCGACATGGACGTCAACTTTGCGCTGGAGGACTACGAAGTCGCGCGCGGCTTCATCCTCAGCTGCCAGAGCTACGCCGTCAGCGACAGGCTGGTGATCGACTTCGACCAGGAAACCTGAAGCGCTTCCCGCGGCAATCCCTTGCCGCCATCCCGAACCATACGCAAACCATTCTGCCCCCGGAGCAAGCCGTGTCCCATCCGTTTTTTGAACGCCACCAGGCGCTGCTGGAACAAGCCACCCAAGCCATTGCCGAGCGCGGCTACTGGAGCCCGTTCAGCGAAATGCCGAGCCCCAGGGTCTACGGCGAAACCGCCAACGCCGACGGCAAGGCTGCCTTCGAGGCCCGCCTGAACCGCCCGTTCGCGCTGTCGCAGCCGGGCACCGTCGGCCAGGCCGGCAAGGAAGTCTCGCCCTACGGCGCGGAACTGGGCATCACCTATCCGAAGCCCGACCTCGACCAGCTCTTTGCCGGCATGGCCGAAGGCATGCCGGCCTGGCGCAAGGCCGGGCCGGAAGCCTGGGTCGGCGTGTCGCTGGAAATCCTGCAGCGCCTGAACCGCCGCAGCTTCGAGATTGCCTACGCGGTAATGCACACCACCGGCCAGGCCTTCATGATGGCCTTCCAGGCCGGCGGCCCGCACGCGCAGGACCGCGGGCTGGAAGCGGTGGCCTACGCCTGGGACGAGATGCGCCGCATTCCGAAGCAGGCCATCTGGGAGAAGCCGCAGGGCAAGAACGAGCCGCTGCGCATGGAGAAGCGCTACAGCGTGGTGCCGCGCGGCGTGGGCCTGGTGATCGGCTGCTGCACCTTCCCGACCTGGAACGGCTATCCCGGCCTGTTCGCCAGCCTGGCGACCGGCAACGCGGTGGTGGTCAAGCCGCACCCGGGCGCGATCCTGCCGCTGGCGATCACCGTCGAGGTGGCGCGCGAGGTGCTGCAGGAAGCCGGCTTCGACCCCAACCTGGTCACGCTGGTGGCCAACGACCCGACCGAGCGCATGGCGTCCACGCTGGCGCTGCGCCCGGAAGTGCGCCTGATCGACTTCACCGGCAGCAGCGCCAATGGCAACTGGCTGGAGCGCAACGCGCACCAGGCCCAGGTCTATACCGAGAAGGCCGGCGTCAACCAGATCGTGATCCACTCCACCAGCGACTTCAAGGGCATGGTGCGCAATATCGCGTTCTCGCTGGCGCTGTACTCGGGCCAGATGTGCACGGCACCGCAGAACATCTATGTGCCGAAGGGCGGCATCGACACGCCGGAAGGGCACCTCAGCTTCGACCAGGTGGCCGCGGCGATCGGGGAGGGCGTGGTCAGGCTCACCAGCGATGCGGCCAAGGCGGTGGAGCTGCTCGGCGCGATCCAGAACGACGGGGTGGTTCAGCGCATCGAATCGTCGCGCGCACTGGGCGAGATCGTCGCCGACAGCCGCGTGCTGGAGCACCCGGAGTTCCCCGGCGCGCGCATCCGCACGCCGCTGGTGCTCAAGGTGGACGCCAGCGACGAGGACAAGATCATGCAGGAATTGTTCGGCCCGATCTCGTTCATCGTCGCCACCGACAACACCGCGCACAGCATCGCGCTGGCGCACCGCGGCGCGAAGGAACATGGCGCACTGACGTTGTCGGCCTACACCACCGATGCCGGCATGGCCGAGGGCATCCGCGAAGCCGCCGAGGACGCGGGCGTGGCCCTGTCGCTGAACCTGACCGGGGGCGTGTTCGTCAACCAGTCGGCCGCGTTCAGCGACTTCCACGCCACCGGCGCCAACCCGGCAGCCAATGCCTCGCTGTCGGATGCGGCTTTCGTCGCCAACCGCTTCCGCGTGGTACAGAGCCGTTCCCATATCTGATGCAGTCGCAGTACCCGGCGCCGGCCCCCAATAGAAATGCGGCGCAATCATAACGATGATGGAGTAGACAATGGTTCAACGCATCCCCAACCCCAACGAGCTGGAGCCGATCGAGCGCGCCAGCCGCGACGAACTGCAGGCGCTGCAGCTGGAACGGCTGAAATGGAGCGTGCGCCATGCCTACGACAACGTGCCGCATTACCGCAAGGCCTTCCATGCGGCCGGGGTGCATCCGGACGACCTGCAGTCGCTGTCGGACCTGTCGAAGTTCCCGTTCCTGACCAAGCAGGACCTGCGCGACAACTATCCCTTCGGCATGTTCGCGGTGCCGCGCGAGAAGGTGGCGCGCGTGCATGCGTCGAGCGGCACCACGGGCAAGCCGACCGTGGTCGGCTATACCGCGAAGGATATCGATACCTGGGCCAGCGTGGTGGCGCGCTCGATCCGCGCCGCCGGCGGCCGCGCCGGCGACCTGGTCCATGTCAGCTATGGCTACGGCCTGTTCACGGGCGGCCTGGGTGCCCACTATGGCGCCGAGAAGGCCGGCTGCACGGTGATCCCCATGTCCGGCGGACAGACCGAGAAACAGGTGCAGCTGATCCGCGAGTTCGAGCCCAACATCATCATGGTGACGCCGTCATACATGCTGAACCTGATCGAGGAGATGGAGCGCCAGGGCATGGATCCGTCGGAAAGCTCGCTCAAGGTGGGCATCTTCGGCGCCGAGCCGTGGACGGATGCGATGCGCGCCGAAATCGAGGCACGTGCCGGTATCGACGCGGTGGACATCTACGGCCTGTCTGAAGTCATGGGGCCGGGTGTCGCTTGCGAATGCATCGAGAGCAAGGACGGTCCGGTGATCTGGGAAGACCACTTCTACGCCGAGATCATCGATCCGGTCACCGGCGAGGTGCTGCCGGATGGAGAAGAGGGCGAACTGGTGTTCACGTCGCTCACCAAGGAAGCGCTGCCGGTGATCCGATACCGCACGCGCGACCTGACGCGCCTGCTGCCGCCCACCTCGCGTTCGATGCGCCGCATCGGCAAGATCACCGGCCGCTCGGACGACATGCTGATCATCCGCGGCGTCAATGTGTTCCCGTCGCAGATCGAGGAGCTGATCCTGAAGACGCCGGCGCTGGCGCCGCAGTACCAGCTGGTGGTGACCCGCGACGGCCACCTGGACAAGCTGGAAGTGCGCGTCGAAGCGCGGCCCCGAAGTTCGGCACCCCTCTGCGCGGACGACCGCGCGATGCTGGAGCGCGAGCTGAAGGACCAGATCAAGACCTACGTGGGCGTGACCACGCGCGTGCAGGTGGTGGATGCGGACGGCATCGAGCGCACCACTGTGGGCAAGGCGCGGCGGGTGCTCGATATGCGGCCGAAGTTCACGCACGAGCAGCCGGTCGGGGCGATCTGAACGTATCGCATGAACTGACAAGCCGCTGCATGTGTGCTCCCTCTCCCCATGCGGGGAAAGGGAGCACACCGCCGGAAGAGTTCAAGTCTCAACGAATCACCCAACGATGGCACCCACCCAGAGGCGCCACGCCCACCCTTGCGCCAAAGGAGACCACCATGGACGCGCGACAACTGGAAACCATCCAGAACCACCCCGATTTCATCCGGCTGACCAACGGGCGGACCCGCCTGGGCTGGTCGCTGACGCTGGTCATGCTGGCGATCTACTTCGGCTTTATCCTGCTGCTGGCGTTCTCGCCGGCCACGCTCGGCACACCGCTCGGCGCGGGTGTGATGACGGTGGGCATTCCCGTCGGCGTGGCGGTGATCGTCTCGGCCGTGCTGCTGACCGGGATCTACGTGTACCGGGCCAACCGCAACCTGGATCCGCTCAACGAACGCGTGCGCAAGGAGTGCCGGGCATGAAACCCGCCAACCGTTACCTGTGCGCGGCCCTGCTCGGGCTTGCCAGCATGGCCGCCGCGGCGGCCCCCGCCATCCAGGGCGATGCCGCGCCGCGGCCGCTGAACTGGAGCGCCATCGTGATGTTCCTGCTGTTCGTGCTGTTCACGCTCGGCATTACCCGCTGGGCCGCGCGCCGCACGCGCTCGGCATCCGACTTCTATGCCGCCGGAGGCGGGCTGAGCGGCTTCCAGAACGGCCTGGCCATCGCCGGCGACATGGTCTCGGCTGCCTCCTTCCTCGGCATCTCCGCGATGATGTTCGACAAGGGCTATGACGGGCTGATCTACGCGCTGGGCGTGGTGGCGGGCTGGCCGATCATCCTGTTCATCGTCGCCGAACGGCTGCGCAACCTTGGCCGCTATACCTTTGCCGACGTGGTGTCATACCGGCTGGCGCAGAAGCCGGTGCGGATCACCGCCGCCTGCGGCACGCTGACGGTGGTGATCATGTACCTGGTGGCGCAGATGGTCGGCGCCGGCAAGCTGATCGAGCTGCTGTTCGGCACCAGCTATGAGTCCGCCGTGGTGATCGTCGGCCTGTTGATGGTGCTGTATGTGATGTTCGGCGGCATGCTGGCCACCACCTGGGTGCAGATCATCAAGGCCGCGCTGCTGCTGGGCGGCGTGACCTTCATGGCGGTGATGGTGCTGGCGTACTTCGGCTTCAGCCCGGAAGCCATGTTCGCCGGCGCGGCGAAGGTGCATGACAAGGGGCTGGCGATCCTGTCTCCGGGCGGGCTGGTGTCCAATCCCATCGATGCGATCTCGCTGGGGGTGGGCATGATGTTCGGCACCGCGGGCCTGCCGCACATCCTGATGCGCTTCTTCACGGTGGCAGACGCCCGCGAGGCGCGCAAGTCCGTGCTCTACGCCACCGGCTTCATCGGCTACTTCTACGTGCTGATCCTGGTGGTGGGCTTCGGTGCGATCGTGATGGTGGGCGCGGATCCGGCCTACCGCGACGCGGCCGGCAAGATCATCGGCGGCAGCAATATGGTGGCGGTGCACCTGTCGCACGCGATCGGCGGCGATTTCTTCCTGGGCTTTATCTCGGCGGTGGCGTTCGCGACCATCCTCGCGGTGGTGGCGGGCCTGGCCCTGTCGGGCGCTTCCGCGGTCTCGCATGACCTGTACGCCAACGTGTTCCGCCGCGGGCAGGCCAACGAGAAGGACGAGATCCGGGTGTCCAAGGCGGCCACCCTGGTGATCGGCGTGCTGGCCATGGTGCTGGGCGTGATGTTCGAGAAGCAGAACATCGCCTTCCTGTCCGGCCTGGTGCTGGCGATCGCGGCCTCGGTCAACTTCCCGGTGCTGTTCCTGTCGATGTTCTGGAAAGGCCTGACCACGCGCGGCGCCGTGGCCGGCAGCCTGGCCGGGCTGGTGTCAGCGGTGGCGCTGCTGGTGCTGGGCCCGACGGTCTGGGTGGGCTTCCTGCATCATGACAAGGCGATCTTCCCGTACGCCAACCCGGCGCTGTTCTCGATGACGCTGGCCTTCGCCAGCGCCTGGCTGGCGTCGGTGCTGGACCGCTCCACCCAGGCCAGCACCGAGCGCCAGCGCTATGGTGCGCAGTTCGTGCGTGCGATGACCGGGATCGGGGCTGCCGGGGCGAGCCAGCATTGATCCGGGGGGCAGGGCCGCGTAGCAGCAACGCTATTCGGTCAGTGGTTTCTGCGGCAGCCGCGCCGGCGGGCGCGGCTCTTCCCCGGTAATGGCGGTGAACTCGCCGCGGGTAAGGTTCTGCTTGTCGCCATTCGACAGGTGCAGGACTGCATAGACGTCGCCTTCCTCCTCCGGCAACACCCGCACGCTGATAATGTGGTCGGGGTTGAGAAAGAAGCCCGGCCTCAGCTCGATAAGATGCCCGGGCATGCTCTGTTGAGGCGGCGGAGTCTTCGCCGCTCGCGCAGCGGAGCCGTGCCCTCGGCGTGGGAGGTCCGTGTTTTCATCAGGTGGGGGCTTCTTCTCCATTTGCCAACTCCTGCTATGGCCCGGGCACGGGCATTACTTCAACAGACCGTCATGCAGTCGCCGTCGCAAGCCGGCAGCTTCGGCAAGCAGCGTTCCGGCGGACCGGCCTCGTACGAGCACACCAGATAGGCACGGTGTACCACACCGGCGTCTTCCGGGAACAGGAAGTCGCCGATCACGACCGGTCTCTCGTCGCTCAGGTACGGGAACGGGTACTCGATCACACCATGGAAGAGGCACGGCCAATCCTCGCTGGCCACGCAGGTCAGGAAGAAGCGGTCGCAGCACGCTTCGCCGTCGTCCTCGCATGTGCAGTCGCGATCTGGCACGAACTCGATCTCATGGTTGCGCGCGCCGCTGCAGCCTTGGGCCTCGAACCACAGTTCGACGCGGCGCATGCGCACCGGCCGCTGGCCCGGCAGGTACGGGAACATGCCGCGGCTCATGCGCAGCGTGAGCGCACGCGTGCAGCCGGGCATTTCTGCCGCCGGCACGGCTGCCTTGAACCGCTGCCACGCATCGGCGAAGTCCTGCTTCCAGTCAAAGAAGCGCAGCCCCGCGCCGGGCAGCAGGCAGGACGCGGCGGCCCAGCTTGCCTTGCGCAGCAGCGCTCCGCCTTCGCGAGCGGTGTAGCTCAACTGGACGATCAGGTCGCTTACCGTGTCAATGTCGAACGCGTTGGTCTCGATGGGCAGCTCGATGCGCCAGCGGCTGACCGCCCCGGCGTATTCGAACGGCAGGTAGCGCTCGTCGCGGAAATTGAGCTCGAACAGCCCCGAGTCGTTCTGCCCGGTGGAAGTTGCGATCGCTTCGGTTGCGCCATAGCGCTTCACGATGCGCGGATCATCCCTGGTCGCCTCGTAGCGCCGGCGCTCGCAGCAGCCGCAGGTGCATTCGCCAGGGCAGCAGTCTTCGACGTCGAGCAGCGTGGGCTCGATGCGGGTCGCGCTGCTCAGCAGCGTCAGCTTGCAGTGCACGCCCGTGTAAGGGCCCACGACAGAGGGGATGGTCAGGCTGACGCTCTTGACGCGGCGCAGGTAGTGTCCGGGGTATTCGCGGTCGAGGCGCCATTCGGGAATCTCGATCTCGCACATGCCTGTCGCCTTCAGCTGCAGGAACGCGAGCGGAAAATCAATCCGCAGCGACAGCCGCGTCACCAGCTCCTGCTCGCGCCGGTTCTGGTCGTAGTACGCCTTTTCCATTGCGCGCAGCGACGTCGACAGCCGCTCGCCGGCCAGCAGGCCTTCGTGCAGACCGTCCCAGATATCCGGTGGCAGTTGCGTCTGCGTGGTCAGCTCGCGTTCCAGCTGGAACGCGCGTTGTGCCTGGCGTGCCCAGCACCAGGCGATCTCGAACATCTGGTGGTGCAGCGCCGCTGTCTCCTGCTGCAGGAACAGGTAGAGCGCGTGATTGGTGAACTTGTCGCGCAGGAAGTCCTGCAGCTCCGCCGCCTGCTGCTTCTGCTGCACCAGGTTGTTCAACTGGCGCAGCGCCACGCCGCGGCGCCGCTCGGCGCCAAGGATCTGCCGCTCGATCTGCTGGATCTCGATATCGAGCACCGTGACCTGGAGGATCCAGTCCGCCTCGCGACGGTCCCATCCACCCTCGGTCAGTGCCAGGCCGGCCTGCGTGCCGTTGATATCGGCAACCGTGTAGAGAATCCTGGCGGCCGCGGCGAACGCGTGGGCCAGCTTGGTGCCGATCGGCATCTGGAACACCGACACCGGGGTGGACGCGATCCCGGCAACGCCGGTCGTATTGTCCGGAATCAGGTTCATGACCTGGCCGACACCTTCCACGATGTTGCCGGCGGCGCGCGTGGTCATGGAAACGCCGGTCAGGTTCTGGTAGGCCTGCTCCTTCGGGATCAACCCATTCGCGATCAGGTCGCTGTAATATTGCCGCCGCGCCTGCGCCCCCTGCTTGGTCTTCTGCAGTGCCTGCACCTGCCAGTCCGCTTCGCGGAATTCCATGCGGCGGATCTCCTCGGTCAGGTTGAGGAGCTGGCGTTCGTGCGCGGCACGCATGGCCGCGAGGAACTCGGCATCCCCTTTCTCGAATGCGGCCTGCAGCTCGGCGCCAAACGTGCGGACCTCGTTCGCCGTCTCCACCGCGCGCTGGATGAGGAAGGGGAAGCGGTACGGGCTGGGCGGACAGCAGCAGCCGTCGTCGTCAAGGCAGTTCGCGGCCGCGGTCTTCCATCCGCGCCGCACCGGATTGTCGCCCCAATATGAGGTATCCAGATTGGGGACGCCGCCCGCCAGCCGCGCCTTCGTCAGGCAGCGGTGCAGGGCGTCCAGCTGGTCGGCGACGCGGTCGTAGATCTCCATCAGGCGCGGGTTGAGCGGGGCGAACCGCGGGATAAACGCGGTTACCGTCTGCGCTTTGGCGCCATCATCCTGGCCGAAGATCGTGCGCGGCCGCTCGCCGAGGAATCTCGAGAGCGTGTCGAGGCGCAGCCGCGCCATGGCGTAGCCCTCGGGGGAATGCCGGCACATTGCCGCCTGCGCATGCTGAAGCAGCGTCTCGAGATACGCCAGGACGACGCTTCGCTGCCGGGACGCAAGCTCCGTCCTCACCAGTGTGTCGCAGCACGGATCCTGGCCGGTGCGCATGCGACCGCGCGTCGACGCCGCCGCGCGCGGGGTCGATGCTGCGGCAATGCCGCGGCCAGCGGGCTGTGGGGTATTGGCCGGGGTATTCGGATTTGGCTCGTTCGAGCCACCGGGAACGTTGGTCCCGGGGATCGTCCCGGTCGACGGCGGCTGCGGCGTGCGGCAGGTCGCCCAGCGCAGGTCCTTGTCGCCAGGCGCGAAGTAGAGCTCGTACCATTTCAGGGCTGCCTCGAAGCGGCAGTGGGCGCGCAGCGTTCCGGCGACCGTCATCGCGGTCGAGTAGAGCGAAGGCTCAAGCGGGGCGCCGGAGGTGAAATAGACGAAGAACGGATATGCCTGCAGCAATGGAGCGAGCGGTGCCGGCGCCAGGGGCGTCGCGATCACCTCGGGCGTTACGACGGCGGTATCCGGCGTAATGTCGTAGCGGAAGCCCCACGGCGACGGGTCCGTATGGCCCGGCGGGAGCGCCGCCGCGTTCGTGATCCGGAACCGAAGGGAGTCAACCTCGCGGCCCAGGAATTCGAGCTGTGGCTCGCCGCCGGCAGGATCGACATGCGCGCCGTCGTCGATGATGCGCGGGGTCTGGAATTCTCCGTTATGCACGCGGCACCATGCGAGCTTCACCATCGGCCGCAGCGGCCAGGCCAGCAGCTGCGGCAGGCGGTCACGGCGATGCCAGTCCGAGGTCATGTCGGGCGGCACGACACCCCAGTCCGGGTCCTGGAACAAGGATGGATCGGCGGGATTCAGAACACCCGGATCGTAGTACTCGGAGTTCACCAGCCAGAAGTAGTACTCGTCCATGACCGGCGCATGCACGCGTCCGCACTCGGCACAGCACACCGAGCCCGACGTCTCCGGCAGCATGAACGCCGACGTGGCGGGCGGCTCCCCGGCAGCGGCAATGCGCAGGAACCGCGTGCCGAGGCGGACCGCCGCCTGCAGCCAGAGCGGAAGCTGCGGAGACTCAGCGCCGGGCGGTGTTCCTGTGGACGCGTTGGCAGGCACCGTAGCGGCGAGCATGCCGCGAGCGGCCCCCGGGACATTGTTCGTCGTGCCCGGGGTCGGGCCGGCAGACAGCTGGAGCTGCGACGGCGCCAGCCAGCTGGGTCTCGCGTGGCGCTCGGGCCGCCCCATCAGCCCGAGGTTCTCGGGCTGCGGCACCTGCTTCAGATGCGACGGGTCGCGATGCTGCAGCGCGGTCAGTGACGGATGGGCCGGCCAGTAGGGTCCGGGCCAGTACTCCATGCCGCCGGGTTGCGGCGCGGTCAAGGTGGCGCGCCGCAATTCGGATTCGAGGAAGCGGAACGCTTCGGCCTGGAGCGCGCGTTCGTGCTCGGTCCACTCGACGTAGTTCTCCTGGTACAGCGTGCGGCGGCGGCAGGCCTGCCAGATGTGGAAGGTCACAAAAAGCCTGTCCCATGCCGACGCAAACGCCGGGGTCACCACGAAGGTCGGCTCCTGCGCCAGGCGTGCGCGTTCCACGAACGACTGCACCGCCGTAACCGCCTCTTCAATGCGGCTGATCTTCTGGCAAATGCCAGCATCGACGTCGACCAGCAACAACGCGCTGAGATCCTTCGCCGACGTCGCGAACGCGCCTGGCACAAACGGAAGCGGGACCCGGTTCATTCCGGTGAGATACGCGACCAGCGCGGTGCGTCCCCGCTCGCGCAGCAGGTTGTTGAGGTGCTCGATGTCGGCGTAACGCAGCGGGTTGCCGCGCTCGATCATGCCGTCGCGGTAGAACCTTGTCAGGTTCGCGTTGCCGCTGGCCATTGCCGCCGGCGCGCTCGCTGCCCAGGCATCGGGCTGTGCCTGGGCGAGGTCGCGCGGAACGAACGCCTTCAGCAGCCGCCTCACCCACGACGCGGCATGCCAGACGCGGATTGCCCAGCGATCGTCCGACAGCCTGGCCCAATCGACGGATACGCCGTCGTGGAATTCGAGGACAAGCGCGGCATGATCCATGTCGACGCCAAGGTCCATCAGCAGCGGCACGGGATCGGCGGGCTGCTGGTTCGACGCCTCGACGAAGCAGAGCCACGCGAGGCGCTCAGCCCGTTGCTGGACCGCCCGCCGCATCACCGTGTAGTCATGGACGCGCTCGAACCAGTCGAAGAGCGCCTGCCGGCGCTTGACCGACGGCGTCGCGCGCTGGTCGAGCGGCGCCGGTGGCTTGCGCTCCGGATCGCCATTGTAGGTGTCGCCAACCGGCAGGAAATTGAAGTCCAGATACGCGCGGTGCGATGTATACGGGGTGCCGGGAACGTAGGTGAAGCCGGCAAACAGGCCTGGCGACGACAGCATGTACTCGGCCTCGGAAACGTTTGCCCGCGCCACCAGGCGTGCCGACAGTCGCAGCCGGTGGCAGAACAGCAGCGCCTTGAATGCGCGCTGGTAGGTGCGGCGGATGTCGCGCAGGCTGCTGGTGTACTGCAGGGCCAGATACGCCTTTGCCGACGGCACCGCCGCCTGCGCGCTGGTCAGCTCACCCGGTGAGACATCGCGATACAGGCGCTCGGCCGGCAGCTCCGCAATGCAGTCATCGGTGTCCGGGCCCTGGTACTTCACCGTGAAGCCGGTGCGGGCGCGCGCCAGCTCCTGCTTCTCGTCGAACTCGGGTGGCGATTCCTCGAAGTCGATATCGATGAAGTAGGCGCCGCGCTTCAGATGCAGCGGGCCGGACGCACGGTCCGCCGCCGGCTCGTCCGCCCAACCGTAGTTCAGCAGTCGGAACGTCTTCTGGCCGCGCCGCAGATTGACGCGCCATTTGTTGTGGCTGCACGCCTCGAAATCGGGCGCATCGCAGTCCGGTGCCGGTGCGCCGGCGAAGAATGTGTACGTGCCCGATGTCTCGACGATGAGCACGCCGGTCCAGCGTGCGGTGTAGCCTTCGGCGCCCGCCAGCGGCTGCCCGTCTGACTCGCGGATCGCCAGGCCGTTGCGCAATACGGCGAACTTCAGTGCCGCCGGCGGCAGCGTGAAATCCAGGTCCGGCACGACCCCGGGAAGCGGCGCATTCCAGGCGTTGCCCGCCTGCGAGAACGCCGTCATCGGTCCGCGCAGTTCGGGCCATGAACTCCCGCTCGCGCCTTTCACCTCGCCGAGCAGTCCGGTGCCGGTAAGGCCGGTCAGGGCGGCAAAGGCACCGCCCGCTGGCAACGGCCATGAGAAGCTGGCGGGCGGCTTGCCGTTATCCTGCTCCCACGCCGACGCTGCCTTGTTCTCGTCGCCGAGCAGGCGGCGGAGGATCAGCCACGCCAGATCGGCTTCCGCGTCGGTGCCGTCGGAGGCGTAGCCCACATGTGCGGCAAGGTGCTCCGCGACGATGTGCGCGCGGCGTGAGAACTCCACGAACGCGCAGCGGAAGTATTCCCAGCGCCGGGTCTCATCCGCTTCCTGGACCAGCGCTTGTTCAGCGGCGGCGAGGCTGGGGAACAGGAACGAGAACCGCGCGAGCTCGGCACGCGGGGCGAAGTACAATTGCTGCACCGCCTTGCGCTCGGCGTCCGTCAACTGTTCGATCGCATTGAGCTTGAACAGCACGTCCTGGTCGAGGAGCGGCAGGGACGTCGCCAATTCCTTGGCGACGGCATCGTACTGGAACGGTCCGGGATGCGGGTGGTTCCACATGCTCGCGACGGTGGCCCCGAGGGCTGAGCGATACTGGCGCGCCTGCGGACTGACCGGAAATCCCGCGTCAGCAAGCATTCCTGGGAAGAAATGCTCCCCAAGCTCGCGCAGCGGATCGGTGCCCGGCGCAGGCTCGTACCCGAAGTCGGTCCGCATCGCGGTGACGAGAGCGGTCCAGGTCAGCGCGGCGATTTCCTCTTCCGTTGCGTGGACGTCCAGCAGCTTGCGCCGCAGGCACCACAGGTCGTGCGGATGCCCTTCCTCCGGGAAGTCGAACGGCTGATCGAGCGCTTCGTTCTTGTCCTGCTGGCAGAAGGGATCGTCGCCGTCGAGATGCTGGTCGACCGAGAACAGGTACAGCAGCTCGCCGGTGGTGAACCACGAGCCATAGACCTTGGCCAGGATTTCCGTGAAGCGCAGGGTGCCCGACGGTTGTGCATTCCACGGCCTCGCGACCGGATCGAAGCCGCTCAGCAGCGACAGCGTGTCGAGGTTGTCGCGCAGGATCTTGATGAACTCGGGCGGACGATGGCGGCGGTGGCTGCCCGGACGCCGGCCGGGCGCGTGCTCGCGCTCGGCGCGGTCCTCGATACGCCCGAGCAGATGGTCCACGGCCCAGTCGAACGACGCGGCGGGCGCGGCGGCCCACAGGCCAAGCAGGCGTGTGCGAGCCGATCCGGTTGCGTCCGGTGCCGCGTCCGGGTCGGTGCCCAGCGCGAGCCGCCAGTCGTCTCGCAGGATCTGGAAGGCGGCCAGCTGGCGGATGAACACCGGGTTGACGTTCGCACCCTGGAACAGGCCGAGCACCAGACTGATGTCGCGCAGATCCGCAAAGCTGTAGCCCGCGCCGGGCAGGCACCTGAGCGATCGCCACAGGCGGATGAAGACGATCAGCCGCCGCAGCGCATCTTCAGGCGCCTGCGGATTGACGAACTGGATGACGAGATCTTCCGGGCAGCACGGTTCGCAATCCGGGAATCCGGCATTCGGCGTCGTCCCCGTGGCGCCCGTGGTCCGCCCGGCAGCGGTCCCTGACGCGGCCGGTTGCCGTTCAAACTCGACAAACCTGGCTTTCCAAAGCTCGAGGAACTCGCAGTAATCCAGCCCTGTGCGCCTGAGGAACTCCGGCACATGCACGACGATCGACTTCCAGTCGACCCCGTTGATCGTGGCCGACGGGAAGCCGTACATCTTGAGCAGGTCGGCCGGGCCGATTGGATCGACGTACAGCGTCTGGTACTCGTCCGGGGACAGGCGCAGGTACTCGATTGCCAGCTCGATCCGCACCGGATACCGCCACAGATGCTTCTGGAAGTCCGCCGCCTCCTGCTTCGCGTCGATCGCGAACTCGGTGATCTCTTCGCGGAACGCGCGCATGGTCGCGAACCGCGACGTTCCCATGCCGCACAGGTACGTGCGCGAAATGTCGAGCGGCTGCGAGTAGGGCAGCAGCGGCGAGGAAAAATCGCCGGCGAGCTTCACATAGGCGCCGGGCTTCTTCACTGGCGTTGCCGGCGTCGAATGCTCCGGCAGCGCGGCGAACAGGGTATTCGGCGCGTGCCCGGTGCCGTCGTCCGCGTCGGCGGGTCTTAGCGCGTGCCCGCCCAGCGTCGTGGCGCTGGTGTCATAGACGACGCCAGGAGCGCCGTTGTCGGCGAGGTCCTCGAGGTTCTCATTGACGATATCGATCAGCGGCAGCGTGGTGTGGACGTTTGCGGCGGTGGCGTGAAGGCTGCCGAGCGCACCACGGCGCGGCGCGACCAGGTCGGCGAGCGTGGCGCCGGTTGCCGCCGGATGCTCGCATGTGGCGCCGATGCCGGTCGCGAGCAGATCCTGCAGATACGTCACCGGCCCGAGCGGCGACAGGTGCCATGGCGGGATGCAGTTGATGAGCGATCCGTCCGGATTGACTGGCGTGAACGGACCGGGAAGCGCCGGCGGTGCAGCGCCCGTCGCGCCGCCGGCCGCGGCCTGGATTGCCGCGGCAAATGGATAGACCACCGTTCCCGTCAGCGCGTACTCGAACTCGGCGGCCGACAGCGCCTGGATTTGCGCCCGCGAGGTGAATCCGCGCGCGTAGAGCGCTTCGAGCAAGGAGAACTGCAGCGCCGCCGGCCCGACACCGGTGGTCGCGCGCAGCAGCTCGTCGATGGTCTTGAGCGCGTCAAGCAGCCACGCCTGCGCGGCCGCATCGCTGGGGAACACGGCCTGCAGCGCGTTCACGATGGCGGGCGCGCCCCAGTTCGCCACCGGAAATGCAAAGCCGGGGGCGGCCGCGAGGAACGCAGCGAAGGGATCGCCGGCGGCGAGCGGAATCGACTGCGCGTTTGCGATCGCGCCCACAGACGGCGCCGGCGCGATCGACAGCACTTCAAAATACTTCCGCAACTGGCGGATGAACGCCTCGACCCGCTCCGCGGGCGTGCCAGGGTTGGTGAAGTCCGGAAGCAGGCCAACGTTGGCGGGGAGGAAGAAGGCGTGCCACTGCTGGACCGTGCGTGCCTTGAGCTGGGCCACGTTGGCGACCGGGATGCCCTTGATCGCGGCGATCAGCGCGGCCGATGCCGGCGTGACCGCAGTCTGCTGCGTGATGACGGCGAGTACCAGGTCGAGGTGCCCGGGTACCAGCGCGGCCGGGAACGGGCTCTGTTGCCAGAACGGGTCGATCGACGGCACCATCTGGGCCAGCCATGCCGTGACCAGCGCGTTCACGTTGGCGTTGAGCGGACAGAGCGGGGCGCGCTGCACGCGGCCCCGGCCGATTGCGGCGAGCCGGCGCGCCGCGTTTTCGGGCGTCGTGGCCGGGGCGGCGATGATATTGGCGTCCAGCGCGGCCTTGATGGACGCAACGATGCGCGATTCGTCATCGTCGGTGGCCATCCGGTAGCGCTCCTGGGCGGTGACGTTCGTCGCCAGGACCGCCGAGAGCGCATAGAAGTATTCGGCAGGAACCTGGAAATCCAGGACCAGCCCGCCATCGTTCACGATCACGACGTCTGCCCGACGGAACGTTGCGCCCGGGGCCGGCGGAGGGCCGGGTTCCACCGGGAAGCGCAGGCCAACGCGTCCGGGGTTCGCGCTCTGCTGTCCGGACCACACCGCGGCTGACGCGGCGAAGACGTACTGCGCCAGGCGATCCGCGTTGGCGTTCTGTAGTGCGTAATACCCGAGCAGGCTGGCTTCATACTGCTTCCGGTCCATGTCCGCCTTGTCGCGCTCGTCGGCGCTCCACGACGTGTCGGTCGGCGGGCGCGTATACATGTCCTCGAGCCGGCGGTTGTTCGGCCGCTCAGGCGGAGGCGCGATCTGGCGGTTCCAGATGATCTCGCGCGAGACCTGGCGCGACTGCGCCGCGGTCAGCGGGCTCCGGTTGGCGAGCGTGGCGCCGCCGCCCGGGTCCTGCGCCAGCACCTTGTTGATCGCATTGCGCAGCGGCACGAACTTGGGCGGCGTGCCGTCGGGCGGCAGCTCAACGAAGGCGGCATTCGGATCGAGCGCGACCGCGGGGTCCGGCAGCGTCAGCACGACCGCGGGGGGATCGACGCCGATGTAGGTCAGCGGATTGTTCGAGAGCGGTGCGTTCGGCTCGACCTTCACGTTGAAGTCGAGCCGCTCGTAGGCAACGAGTTGCGTGCCCTGCCTGATCTCGAGGCGCAGATCGGTCGTGTTGAACTCCGCCGCGGGCGGGGTCAGCTCGATGATCGCCGTCGCCACCGCTTCAAGGCGTACGTCCGGGAATGGCGGCGCGGGCAATGGGTTCACCTGCACCGGATATACGGAGAAGTGCTGCACGATCCGCTGGTTGGCGGGATTGAATGCCGGGCCAACCGCATTGATGCCCGCATTCGGGATCCAGGCGCCCTGTGCCTGCCCGACCAGCGTGCCATCGGTGGAGTTGCCGAACGACAGGTCGAACGCACGGATCGTCAGGTTGTTGAGATAGCTCGTGAAACTGGCGCCGCTGGTCGGCTTCATTGGCACGAGGCGGACGAGGATGACTTGTGGCATGACGCATTCCCCCTATAACACTTCACCGATCCGCGTGTTCCGCAGAACGTCACGGCGAAGCCGTATTCGTTTGGGGCCCGGAGCCCCACAGCATTTGCCAAGCGCGGTCGACCAGAGGCACAGCAAGGCGCTCAGCAAGGGCCCTGAGTTGATGTAGTGGGCTTGGAGGGGGAGGCCAGACCGCTATCGCCGGACCCAGACTAAAGTCCGGCAGTTCGTTTGATGGTCCAGCAAACGGATCAACGAGGCCTGCCTTGGGGATGTTGCCCGGTTCAGAACCAATGAAAGTCTTGCCCGGTCCTATGCCGATGCCTGCCCCCTCGGGCAGCCAGGTGAGCAGCGCGCCCGGCAGCAGGATGGAGAAAAAGTCCATCGGGCCGATAAAGAACTCGCGAGGAACTGGTTTCATACATTTCCGTTCACAAATCTGTATAGATTAGGATGCGAGCAATAGTCGGAATTTCATTACGGCTTCTCGCTCGTTTTGCGAGTCACGACATTCAAATATTTTCCTTTCAAGCTCTCCGTTTTTATGGTGTTGTTCTGTTGCGTGAATCGATGCCAGCCAATGTCGCTACGGCGCAATGGCGTCGATGTTCGCTTGTCGTCGCCGTATGATGAAACACCTTCGCTGCCGAAAACTTCAAGGCCAGTAATTTTTGCTAGCCGATAAGCGAAGGTATCCTCAATCGGTCCGGTCCATGTGGACGAACCGACATGCGTACCTTCTTTGCCGCCAGCGGTTCTGCACATTCCCAAGACAATGGTCGCGTCCTTTTCGAACGCGATCTTCTTGTCATTGATCATTTTCTCCAAGTCTGAAAGTTTGGCCGCACGCTTGGCGTCGAACGTGGCACCGCCCGGCGGCTTGTCGGTGTATAGGCCGGCGCCAGGTCCTTCACCGCCCAGTCCAAAGGGTGTGCCATGCGATAGGACCACGAGTTCCTTGATCGACCCGGCGTTCTTGAGTGCATCGAGTAACGCTTTGCCGGAATCGACTTGCACGACATCATAGCCTTCGGCTTTCAACGCGGCCTCAGACGCCTTATACTCGTTTTGAGACTGACGATAAGCACTCCACAACTTTTTATTTGCTTCGTATTTTTTCAAATCAGAAGAATATTTCTTTTTTGCTTCTTCATACTTTTTCATGCTTTCCACAAATGCTTTCTCAGCTTTGTTCTTATCTTTTTCGTATTTCGCCTTCTCTTTATCTGAAGCATTTTTTCCGGGGGCTTTGATCGTCGGCTTCTGGGGCTTTATGGGCTCCTTAGGTCGGGGGAGTTCCTTTCCCGCCGGCTTGGATTCATTGTGCATGACAATGGCGAGCTTTTTGCCGCTCTGGCCGTCAGGATCGACGAAGCCCGTCGGATTGCCGAAGCAGTATTGGTAGAGGTTGGGACCCTCCTCCTCGCCTGCCGGATCGCAGGCCGTCCATCGCCCGAGCCACGGCGCGTAATACCTCGCCCCGTGGTAGTACAACCCGCTCTCCTCATCCTGCTCCTTGCCGGTATACCGATACCGTTTCGCTGTCTCGGTCTGGCTGCGTACGGCCTGATAGGTCGAACTACCGTAGGGTGCGTATTCCTCGTAGGAAATGATCTGCGCCTGTTCATCCAGTTCCAGGCTGGCTGAGCCGAGGTGGTTGCCGAACTGGTAGCGGATCAGTTGCCGGGGTGCGTGGTCGCCGCCCGCCGAGTCAAACGTCCGCGTCTCCACCACCGCAATGCGCTGCTTGTCGTCCATCACGTGCAGCGTCTCGCGCTCCAGGGTGGCGGTGTTGGCGTCAATGGGGCCGACGTGCTTGCGGAAGATCTCGAAGCCGCCGAGGTAGATGCGCTCTTCGGTAAGGCCCGGCGCTTTCTCCCACACCTTGCGCACGCGCTGGCCTGAGGCGTCGTAGACGTACCAAGCCGCGCCGCCACCGCCCAGGTCGGTCTGGCGCAACTGATCCTTGTAGTCCCAGTGCATGTTGGGCCCGAGCAGGCCGCCGCCCAGGTGCGGCATGCGCAGCATGTTGCCGTGAACGTCGTGCAGGTAGGTTTCCGGCTGCGGCGTGTTACCCGCCGGGTTCAACGTGGTACGGGTCAGGCGGTTCCTGGTCTTGAGCAGCGCACCGCCGTTGCCGTCTTCGATCAGACTGGCTTCGAGATAGTCGTAGGCGCGTGTCCAGCCCGGATGCGCCGGGTCGTTGCCGCGATGCTGCATTTGCAGGAAGTTGCCGACGGCGTCGTACACATAGCGCTCGATGTACGTGCCCATGGCGTTGCCGTTGCCGGGGTGGTCGAGTCCTGTGTGGAAGGCGTTGGATCCATCGGGTGCCGTTGGCGGCTTTCGCTCGCCGCTTGCCAATTGACCGAGGTGTTCGCGGCCGGTGGCCTGGATCAGGCGGTAGAGGGCGTCGTAGACGTAGTCGTTGCTCGGTTCGACGCGCTTGTTCCGGAAGTAGATGGTCTGCTGCGCGTCGTCCTGGATGTGGGTGATGTTGCCGGCCGGGTCGTAGGTGTAGTGCAGGTTCTGCACCTGCTTGCCCGGCCAGCCGGCACCGGGCTGCTGCGGATCGTCGCCAGGGAAGTCCGCCGCCTTGCGCTTGGTCAGCAGTTGGGTGAGGCGGAAGGTGAGCGGGTCGTAGCGGTAGAAGGTGCTGGCGCCGTTCTTGTAGTCGATGAGCAGGCGCTGGCCCTTTGCGTCGTAGTCGATGTCGGCGACGCCGACCAGCGATGGGGCCTCGTTGGCCGGGTCGAGTAGTGCAGCAGGTTCGGCAGCGCGTTCCAGCCACACGTCCACCCGCTCCAGCAGGTTGGCCTCGTTGAACACCGGCTGGATGACGTTGAACTTGCCGCGCCCCAAGCTGCTGCGCGGCGCGATGGACTGGGTGGGACGGTTGAGTGCGTCGTAACAGGTGCCGGCCTCGAAGGTTTCGACGTCGAGCTTCGGGTCGCGCAGCCAGTCGGGGATGGCGGTGTAGTCGCTGACCAGTTGCCGCGTGCTGTACAGCAAATTGCCCTTGAAGTCGTACGCATCGGTCGGATTGCTGTTGGCATCCACTCGCGCATTGGTCGCGACGTGGGCCGAATCGAAGTGGCGATAAATGCGGGTGCGCAAGTTGAGCACTTCGGCGTTGCCCAGTGTCTCCCCGTACTCGATCTTGTCGACCAGGATCTCGCGATTCAGGGTGCGCGGATCGGACTCGTTGGTCGTGCCGCGCACGGTCTGCTCGACGGGGCGGCGCAGCAAGTCGTAGGCAGTGGTGAAGTTGTGGCCGCGGCTGTCCCAGGCTCGGATGGGTTTGCCGCCCACCTCGTTGAGCATCCAGAGCGCGCCGGCTTCCATGCTGAGCTGGTGGATGCGGTTGCCAAGCATGTCGTAGGCGTAGCGCATGACGATGCGACCGAGCGGGTCGCCCGCCTGCCGGATGGCGTCGCGCATGGCGCGCTGGTTGCCTTCGATATCCAGCTCGACGCGGGTGGCGAAGCTGTCCTCGCCGCCGTCGAGGTCGTGACCGAGGCACACGACGCGGTTGCGCGCCACGGTGAGAAAGGGGCGGCCGAGCACATCGAAATGCGCGGTGGTGGGCGTGTCGGCATGTGCTGCAGCCCGTTGGGCAGCGTTACGCTCGTCCGCTCCCAGGGCGCCGCCAATGCGTTGTACATACCAGGTTTGCCAAGGCTGCGCGGGATTGGCTGGCGGGGCCTTGAAGAACTCGGCGACGTAGCCGCGGATATCAGCGTCGGTGCGAGGGTCACCGGTCTGGGCGTTGCGCGCGGCACAGGTGTCGTTGACGTCGTAGGTGGTCTGCTGCCAGGGGTCGAATACCACCTTCTCGTAGGTGTGGTTCGGGTGCAGCGTCGCGATGACACGCTCGGCCGGGTCGTAGAACAGCACCGGGCTGACGCCGACCATGATGCCGAATTCGTAGTCATGCGTGGCGCTGAAGAAGGGCTCGTACTGGCGGACCGGCTTGCCTTTGTTGTTGAAGATGGCCCAGCCGCTGCCAACCCAGCGTGGATTGACGATGGGCGCGGCTAGGTTGCTGACATCCAGCGGTCCCGGCTCGGCCTGGATCTTCTTCTGGATCTCACGGCCGAAGCCGTCGGAGTAGGAGAAGCTGAGCTGGATCTTCAGGCCCTGGGGCGGCAGCGGGCTGCTCGCGTGGGTTTCGCGCGCGAGCGTCGCGGCGCAGGCGGGCTGCCACTTCGTCGGGTCGTTGGGGTGGGCCAGCCGCGTGCGGCGGAAGCGGTCGAGGTCGTAGACGATGCGCGTGGTAGCGTCTTTCAGCAGCGCGGCTGCGACGGCGTGCGGATCGGCAGCACCAAAGCCGTCGAGCTGGGCTTGCGTGAGGTCGGTGACAAAACCAGCCAGTGTGTCACCTTCCATCTGTGCGGGCAGCGGCTTGCCCATCACGGCAGTGCCGACCACCATGCCGAGCGTGTCAAAAGCGACTTCGGTCTGGTTGCGGTTGGGATCGCTGACCAGGCGCGGCTGCAGGACGCGGCAATCGTTGCTGTCCACCGTGACGCGGTTGCCGAGCGCGTCGCGGGTTTCGACCATCAGCAGGTCGTGGGCGTCGAAGTCGACGAAGGCGTTCTGGCCGAAGGGGTCGCGGTAGCGACGCGGCCGAAAGAAGTGCTGCCGCGCCTGCGCCAGTTCGGTGGCGGCGTTGTCGGCAGGATCCGTGCTGAAGAAGGCCTGCCCCGAGGGCATCCACCAGTGATCGTCCGCGTCGCTCGCGGGGAAGCGGCTGTCCGTCTTGAGGGTCTGGCTTCGAAGGTAACCGCCCCGGTTGCCGGCCTGTCCGCCAAGGACGGCCGCCGGATCGGGCAGCAGGGGTTCGGCCGCCTGCCCTTGGCGCGGACGCTGAAAGGCCTGTTCGATCAGGCCCGGGGTGAAGGCGAGCTTGTAGCTTTCGCCGGGCAGGCCAAACGACTGCGATTCTCCGAGCGGCAAGAGGCCGTTTAGATTGTCGCGCCGGTAGAGGGTGCGCAGCCATTCGATCGGGCGGCGGCGCTGGCTGCCGGCGGCTGTGGCCTCGTAAGCGACATCTGGTGCGGTGACCTTGTGGCGTAGCCGGCCGGCAGCGGCAGGATCGGGCTCGACGAAGTCCGTGGCTTGGTAGCGACCGTCCGCACCAGTGGCGGCGTAGCCCGTCAGCTCGAACGTGATCGCCTCGCAAGGCAGTGGGTTACGGCGCGTGTCGGATGACTCAATGGCATTGGTGACACGGCTTTCGGTGTAGGTGAGCAGCGATGTTGTCTGCCGTTCGCGATCCCACTGCGTCGACAGCGGTGAAGCGCGGCGTCCGTAGCCGATAGCCGCTTGCTTGAGCACGTTGCCGTAGTCATCGACCTCCAGCGTCAGCGCGTGCTGGATGCGCGGGTCGGCTGGGTTGCGCTCGTAGTGGTAGCTGAGGGACTCGCAGGGGTGGGTGAAGAAGACGGCGTGGCGATTGGCGCCACGGGGCTGCAAGGCGCGGATGCTGAAGTTCTGCTCGGTGACGGTGTAGGGCGTACGGGCACGCTGGACCTGATCCGGCGTGGCGCCGGGGTGATCGGCGTCATCGGCATAGACCTCCTGGCGCAGCATCGAGCCCTTGAGGGTGCGGCAGGCTTCGCGCTCTTCTTCCAGGGTCAGGCCAGGCGGGACGATGGTGTCATCGAGCAGAAGCGGCCGCGCGGTTTCGACGGTCAGTCCGGGCTCACGGAAATACTCATTCTCGAAGTGGCGCGAGACGCGTTCCCGACCGAGGTAGACGCCGGTATGGAACCAGCTCTTGGTGTGCACGGGCGGCACGTGCGATGCGGCGGCGATGTTGTCTGCCGGGACAGTGCCACCGGCGAGGGCGGCGAACTGCTCCGTGTCCCATTGCTCGACCATCCCGAAGCCGCGGAACTCTCGTTCCTCGCCGTCGAAATAGCCGTGGTGGTAGGCGTAGCGGGTGACGAAGCGGTTGCGGCTGATATGGTCGCAGGTTTCCACGCGCTCGACCACGTGGACCGGAAACGGCAGCCGGGTGATCCACGGCTTTCCGTCGCGCTTGTCCTGCAGGTAGAACCTGGTGGAGGGGGCGTAGTCGACGCGGGTCTCTGCCCCGAGGTTGTTGACGGTCCTGACCAGCAGATGCGGCTTGTGCCCGCCCATGAGGTTGACGTAGCGCATCGAACGCCGCGCGTCGCCCGGCAGCGCCGATGACCAGACCAGGCAGGCCGTGCCGTTGCCGAGCAGGTCGGTGGCCAGTATGCTTGCCAGGTCATCGATGCGCGGGAACACCTTCAGCACGTGTGGCTGGCTCCAGCCGTTGCCGGACTGGTTGAAGTACAGCCGCACGCCATCGCGGTGCAGGTAGATGATGTCGGTGGTGCCGCTGCCGTCAATGTCGGCCAGGCGGAGATAGCGATGGTCGAACTGGCCCGGATGGTCGAACCAGGGCGCGTTGTCCATCGTGATCTTGGCGCCGAAGCGGCCATAGCCCAGGTTCGGCCAGTAGCAGACTTCCCCGTTGCGGATGCGGACGATGTCGGTCAGGCCATCGCCCGAGAGATCGGCCAGGTAGAGCAACTGGGTGCCATCGGCAAAGATGACGCGCGGGCCTTGCTCTTCATCGAGCGCCTGCGCGACGTGCCGGGCCGGGCCGAAGCCATCTTCCCCGAGCAAGGCATGCCAGACAAAGGCATTGTCTTCGGTGATCAACACGTCGGCACGGCCGTCGCCGTCCAGGTCCACGAACCTGAGGTTCGGATCGCGCAGATTGCGGTTCAGGCCCGAGGCGAAAGGACGGAAGGGTTGCCAGCCTTCGGCCTCGTCATGCTCGTACAGGCCGGAGGCGGCGCCTTCCATGACAACCACGTCGGGCTGGCCGTCGCCGGCGAGGTCCATGAACTCCGCGCCGCCGGACAAGCTGGCACCGGGCTTCATGGCGACGGCTTCGAGCGGCGCGAATTTCGCCCTCACTTCCTGCTGGCCGCCCGGCAGCCTTTCCGGTATCGGGCTGAGATTGCGCTTGTAGTACCAGGCCCCAGCCTGCTCGGTGAGGATGCCGGCAAGCCCCTCGCCGTGCAGGTCGGTCCAGCGGTAGCTGCTGCCGTCCAGGCCGATGGGCGCGCTCTCCAGGCTCTCCGGGTCCACTTCCTCCACCACATCCTGCACCTCCGGCGCGGTGTACTCGAACTCCAACGGCGGAAAGCTGCGCCGGTCGTAGCCGCCGTTGTGCCGACGATAGCCGGTCTGGGTGACCGCGCGCAGGAACGCGTAGATGGGGTTGTGAACGTCAGTGGGGGCGCCGTCCGAATAACTGAAGTCGGTGGAGCGCACCAGGCAATCGCGCTCTACACCCGCTTCGCCCGGGAAGTGGTGGAACATCAGGACACGCCGGCAGATCCGGTAGGTGCGCAACTCGAAGCCGGCGCGGTATGCGGAAAATGGATCCTGGCGCGCGGGCCACGTGCCCGTTTCGGCCGGCGTCGGCGCGCTGGCGTCGTGCTCGCCGTAGTCGAAGACGACCTCGAAGAGCCAGGCGTTGCTTGCGTCGCGCGCGCACGAATCAGAGGGCTCGGGCCAGGGGGCATCGTCCGTCAGTATCGGGAAGTAGGGCGAACGATGGCCATAACGAATGCGCTTGAGGTAGCGCTGCGCGGAACGGGACGCATCCGTGCGGTTGCGCTCATGTGCCCTGGCAAGTCCGTTGCCGGCCGTGTCCTCAAAAATCCGCGCCGAGTCCTCGGGCTTGTAGCCATAGACAATGACGTTGCCCTTGTCATCGTGGCTCTGGCAGATCAACCAGCTGAAGACGCGGCTTGGGTCCGCTGGATCGGCAATGCGGCTTTCGGCTGTCCTGCCGTACCAGGTAGTGACGTTGCTCTTTGAAATGGAGCGCCAGAACACGTCGCTCGCATCGGCGAGGTTGGTCCAGCGCTCAATGCGGGCGAACAAGCCCTCGATGCGCGGCCGGAAACGGTCTACCCGGTACGTCATTCCATTGACGGTGCGCGCGGGCAACTGCTCCCGCTCCCATTTCCCTTGCGCATTCGTGAGCACCGGGACCAGGTCCTCGGTGCCAGAGATCATGTAGACGTCGGGTGCGTCCACATGGTCGAGGTAGGTCGGAAGCCCCCGATCGGTCTTGCGAGTGATCGCAGGAAGCGACAGGTTCCAGCCGAAGCCGAACGGACCGTTGCCCGCGCCTGAATCGTAGCTCAGAGAAAGCTGGGGGCCAAAGCCCGAACGGCCCGGGCTTGTTGCGATCGGCACCGAAATCGAGGCGGTGCCGGTGACCGGGTTGGCCCCGAACTTCTCGCCGAGACCGCGGATCGCGCCGCCGCCCCTGGGCAGCGAGATCGACGGCGCAGCCTGACCCTGAGTCCCCTGGTTGCCTGAACCCTCGCTCGCTGCCGTGCCTGAAATCATGACAGGCGCTCCCGGTGTAATGCTTTTGTTCTTGGCTCCTGCGCGGAGACGCACGTGAAGGCGGCCCTTGCAATGGGTGCAGCGTAGAAGACCGCGGCCAAAGTGCAACTGCGAGCCGTTTAACTCTGATCTGCACATTCCCGGGTTCGATGGCACCCGGATACCCGGATGAGCTTGCTGCCTTCGCAAGCATCGCGAGGGAGCAAAGCTTCAGGGGCGCAGCAGCAAAATTGGGGGTGGTTCAGCCTGCACTCAGCCAGATGGTCCGAAGCGATCGGGGCGGTCTAGAATCAAGGAGCGTACTACCGTTCTGGAGCTTGCCATGGCCAGATCCCTCCGTCTGCTGGCTGCCTGCGCGGCAGCCCTCGCTTTGAGCGCTCTTGCTGCGCCGCCGGCCGGAACCCTGATCCTTAGCTTCAATCATCCCGAGACATACACGGATGCCGCCTATCGCAGCGCGTACGGCAGCGACAAGGAGAGGGCGCAGGTGATGAACGATATCCGCGCCCACTTCCACGAACTGGCCGCCCGCCACCTGCCGCCTGGCTATACGCTGAACATCGAAGTGCTCGATGTCGACCTGGCCGGACATTTCGAACCGTGGCGTTTTCCCGGCTATGACTTGCGCGTGGTGCGCGATGTCACCTGGCCGCACATGAAGCTGCTCTATGAACTACGCGGCAGCGATGGAGCCGTGATCGGCAGGGGCGAGCAGCGTATCGCCGACCAGACCTTCAATATGGGTGTCAACGTCTACAGTCCCACCGACAGGCTGCGCTACGAGAAAGCGATGATGGACCGTTGGTTCGACGAAGCCGTGACACGCAAGATCCCGGCGCGCCAGAGCGATCACGCCTGATTGGCTGCCTTCCGTTGCGCCAGCGCCGACAAGACGGCCTGGCTCATTGCGCCGACCCCGGCCTTGATCGCGGGCTCAGGCGCCGGCGCAAAGAATGGCGAATGGTTCGATGGCAGCGCCGCGCCGCCGGTCTTGCCCGGATCGGGTGGACGCTCCGGTAGCGCGGGCAGGGCGGCTGACGCGTTCGTGGCGGCCCGTTCATGACAGTGTCAAAAGCGGTCGCCCCGAGAAGACCTGCTCGGCAATCTGCACAGTTTTTTGGAATAGGGGTATCCAAGTGCTGCCAACCCGCGTATATTTCGCCCCGCGGGGTGGAGCAGTTGGCAGCTCGTCGGGCTCATAACCCGAAGGTCGCAGGTTCAAGTCCTGCCCCCGCAACCATATTCGCCCAGGCCCCGCCGGAGCTATCCGCGCGGGGCTTTTGCTTTCATGCCGGAAGATGGTGAGGGAGGCGTCCGCACACCCGGCAAGCTCCCGACCAGACGCAGGCCCCGGACCGCTCAGCGCAGGTGCCCGCCAAACAGTCCGAGCAGGCCGATGACAATGAGGTAAATGGCGACGATATAGTTAAGCAGCCGCGGAATGACAAGAATAAGGATGCCGGCGATCAACGAGATTAGCGGGCCGGCGCTGGTAATGAAGTCCATGATGGGCCTGTGTGATTGGGGTTGATCTGTCGGGCGCTCCTGGGGGCGGCTGTTGGTGGTTACATGGCAGCCAGCTTCGTGACCTTAGTGGCTTCGAGGCTGATGCCTGCCATCAGTCCGCCATGATTTGCTCCGGTGCTCGAGGTATGAAAACGGTGGCGCAGAGAGGCAAAGCTCAGCCGAACACACGCGATCGCAGGTCGTCCTCGAAATCGACAGTCCATTGCGCACCCAGGTTTCCGTTGTATTGGCGGATTTCCCTCCCGAAGCCTACCGAGACGGTGCGCCTGCGTGGCGGCCCAGCGCCTGCAGCGTCTTCAACCGCTGTTACGGTAAATCCGTCGGGTGCGACCCCGTTACGCAGACAGGTCTCGCGGAAAGCTTCCTGCTCCAGCGGAGGGAACTGATTCAGCATCGTCTCCAGCATGGGTGTCTCCTGATGCCGACATGTAACGAGGAAAGGCCGAAGCGGCCAAAGGCGGCCCGTCGGCTGGCCGCCTTTGCCATTTCGCCCGCGGTGCGATGGCTCGGGTGCTGACCCTCTTCAGGGCGGAGGACTGCCGCTCGGGCGGAACGCGTTGTCGATGGCCTGCCATGGAATCCTGAACACCGATTCGAGGGATTCGCTGTAGTACTCGTTGCTGCTCCTTCGTATCGACAGGAACATCCATACCTATGCCCAGAGGATAGTTTATTTACGCACCGGAAGGGCGCGTTTCGGCATCGGTCACTAGTGGCGGGGCGTAGACATAGGGTCAGGGGTCGCGAGTGCTCCAACTTAAATGCATACACACCAGGTCAGTCTTGCAACGGACGCCTGTTCTGGGTCTCGTACAACGCCACGATAACCGTGTACATCATTCCGACTAGACATGGGGTGCCCAAAAGGGTCTGCGCTTGTCCCATTAGCGCAGTAGTCGGCACTGGGTGACGACGGCCGATTATAAACACAATGAAATGCACGATTGGACAGTGTGGCTAGAGTGTATCGCTCGTTAGAACAAAATGGCTTTCCGATCTTTGGCCGTGCATTGGTAGATGCGATTTGTGTGTGGAGTCTCATTCAGTCGAAAACTATTCTCACGACGGAACTTCGAGAACGACCAGCCGCCTGCACTAGTTGATATATCGGGAGTGATTCGCCGATAGGGGCTGAAAAGCTAGCTTTCATCCAGCGAGCCAGGTTGGGCCTCCACGGGAGGATGCGGCACATCGTCTTGCACCTATAGGGACCGATAGGGGACGCTGATGCACCTTGAGTCGGCAAATGATTCCTGTTTCTTCGGTGGCTGAGAGGCCAGGCCACCTTTCTATCCGCAACCCATCTCAGTCATCCAGACTACCTTGCAATTAAGACCGGTAAGCGATCTGGAACGGCCATCCAGAATGCTCTTGTTTGCAGCGGTGCCTCAAATTAACGGACGGGATCAAGCGTTGTCCTCACGAAGAAAGAGCGAGGAACGCCTCGCGACGAGGGACCGGAGAATGGTCTCTCGCCGCCAGAGGCGTTATCACGGTTTGCGCAGGCAATTTAATCATGCGCCCGAGCAGACGAAGTCCATGATGGTGTGAGGACTAGCGCGCACCCGTACTCTGCACTTCTTCCAGTAACGCGCGCGCAGCCAGTTTGCCAAGATTGTTGCCAGCGAATGGACTATCGCCTGTGAGGAGCTTCCGGTCACGGAAAGTACTCCCATCAATTTTAGTATTGACGATCTCTACTCCCATCGCTGCGAGTTTCTCTCCAAAGAACCAACGCAATGGGCCGGGCATATAGCCAATATCTGGCGTCTGCTTGTCCATGGAATCCGGGAATGCGCAGATGCGGTAGCCGCGGAACAGGTCTCCCCCGTTAGGTTCGTCGACGCCGGCGGAAAGCAGGGCCGCAGGCCCATGACACAGCGTGATGATGAACCTGTCGTTTTGCATGGCCCACTGAAGGGTTGCCTTCATATCTGCGCTGAAGGGCAGCCCCATCAGGGCGCCATGTCCCCCAGGGATAAAAACGGCAATGTAGTTTGCGTCCTTGTCCAACGAATTGACTACGTCAGCAAGCTTAAGGGGCTGTTGAAATTTTTGCTCGTACTTCGCGTAGAGGGACTTTATCTCGGCGTCCTCAGAAGGGAACGCCCACCATTCGAACTTGGTCGGATTGCCCGATAAAGTGGCAATGTCGAACTCGAAGCCCGCGCGGTCCAGGTGATACATCGGCAGCAGGGTCTCGACGGGATGGTTGCCAGTAGAAAAGAAGGTACCGTTTCCGGTCAGGAGATAGCGCTCGTCCGCAGCGACGAGTAGTACTTTCCAGCGACCTCCCCGATAAGCGTCCGGATAGTCGGCGTCGGAGAGGTTCGACTTTGGCGATGTGAATTGTGAGAGCGAGTATGGGGAGGGAAAGAACGCCTTGTGCTCGGCTGGGTCAGGCGTCGGCTGCTTGCTGTCGGTCTGGGACGTCATGATAGGCTTCCTTCTAAAAATCAGTTCTAGAGCTTAGTTTTCACCGGCTTTTTTTACATCAAATGGGGAATTCCCCCGATCACCAGCAAGGACCATGCATTCCGGCGCCTTGCTATGTGCACTTCACCTTCCCGCTCGTATCAATGTTTTTTTCGCACTTGCGGGCAACCACGGTTCGGACGCAGGTCGATCGCTTAATCGGCGGGCGGCAGCTTCGCGGACAGTTCAGGAAAATGGAGTTCGCCTTCGTAGGTCTCAGCGCCAGCTTTGAGTATCGCCTTGACCCGCGCCTGTATCGCTTCGTTGGCTACGCAAAGGTCGGCCTCATGCGCTTCCATCAACAACCCTTCGGAGAACGATACGTCCGACCCCATGTCCACGGCCTTTTTCAGATGGGCAATCGTGGTGGTGGGGAAGGTTGCAATGCGGCGGGCGAGCTTGTCCACGAATTGCCCCAGTTCTCCTGCCGGCAGCGCTCGATTGATATAACCGTAGTGGTCGGCCAGTTCTGCCGAGAAGTCTCCGCCGACGAGCAGCACCTCAAGGGCACGTGCGCGCCCCATGCGCCGCGGCAGGCGCTGTGTGTTGCCCCCGCCGGGGACGAGTCCGCAGACGACTTCCGGCTGGCCGAACACAGCCTTGCCGATCGCGGCGAAACACATGTCCGCGGCCAGCGCGATCTCGCAGCCACCACCACGAGCGATGCCTTCGACCTTTGCGATCACGGCTTTTGGCATGTTGCGCAGGCGCTCTCCGAGCATCTGGGTCAGACGGAATGTGCGTGTATTCGAAGTCGTCTTCGGCGCCGAGCCGACACGGTGCAGGCCCGAGTGTGCGATAAAGAATTTCGGCACAGCGCTCTGCAGGATGATGACGCGTACGCTCGCATCCTGTTCCAGTTGTCGGGTCACCCGATCGAACTCATCCGACAGTACCTCATCGAGCAGGTTGAGCGGCGCATAGTTCAATGTTACGGTGGCGACGCCGTGGTCTTTGGTGACCTGGATATGTTTGTAATCGGCGTAGTTTGCGCTGGCCCCTTGGGGCGAAGCGGAGCTTTCGGACGCGGCCCCAGTTTCGGCCGAGACGAGCAACATTCCCGGCGCGAGTGTTGCAGCGCCGACGGACTGGACAAATGAACGCCTGGAGATAGTCGACATGGCAGGTCCTTGGATTCATCTACCGCTTGCCGAGCCAGGCTTGGCCCGTAGTTCGCGGCGGGTCGAGTGATGCGGTTGCCCTCCACCGGGGCGTCGCGGTTTCCCCCAGGCGCCGCGGAGGAAGGTGGCTATGTCAGCAATTTCGGAATTGACGCGGCGGCGATCGAAGGTCAGCATCCCGAATGGCGTGAGTACGCCTTCGGTTGACTCCGCTCCACCACCATTACAGTTCAAGTCGAGGAACATGATTTTGCTTGGTGCGCCGACGACGAATCGCATGACATTCTTTCGAAGTGCTTTAGGATGCACACTCCAATCCAATGGCCTTGCGATTCCCATTAGCGAGTAATTGTTCGTGGAAACGCGAGACACGCTGTTCGCATCGTTAACGCAATCATTCCCGTATCGCTGCGGTGTTTGCAAGGAGCCTCCCTAAGTGGGGGGGTACCCAGGTCAGGTCTTGGCAATGCTGAAGTCGGCGCTCGGATTAGTCCAGGAGGCTTCGGTTCAGCACAAAGCAACGCCCGGAAACAGTGAAGAGTTGGCAGCGCCGGTCATGCCCCCCACCTCCCCCCCCTATGACGGTATCCTATGCCCTTGTGGCTTGATTTCCGTTTCCGCGATCATCCGTTACAGTCGTATCCAGCCCTGCTCGGGTGATCCTAGTGAAGAAAAGTTAGACGCGAGGGGCAAGAAGCGCGAGGGGTAGCTAGTTGGCATTCCGGCGACTGCGGATAGCAATGCTTGTAGTAGCGCCGGGTACACCAAGGTACCGACCATGGCGGAGGTGGGCGGTGAAAGGCGTCGGCGTACTCGGCGTCCGGTGTTGCGGTGGGCGAACCTGCTGCTGGCAAAGCTGGAGCAGTAAGGGCACACCCCCGCCTAGTCTGCGACTCAGGAGCGTAGTATGGGGAAGACTGTATTGGTGACTGGCGCCGGCAGCGGCTTTGGCAAAGGGGTGGCGCTGGGACTCGCGCGCAGCGGGCATAACGTTATTGCAGGAGCGCAAATCTGGCCGCAGGTGACGGAATTGCGCAATGCGGCGGAGCTCGAGGGCGTCCGGCTGACGGTAATCAAACTCGACATGTTGGACGCGATCGACCGGCAGCGCGCGTTCCAGCACGAGATCGACGTGCTGTTTAACAATGCTGGCATCATGGAGGCGGGGCCGGTGGCGGAGATTCCTATCGCGCTGGTGCGGCGGGTATTCGAGACCAATGTATTCGCGGCACTCGAGATGGCGCAGGGGTTCGCCCGACAGATGATCCGGCGCGGCAGCGGCAAGATCGTCTGGACGTCTTCTGTTGCCGGTCTGGTCAAGGTCCCCTGGGTGGCGGCGTATGCGGCATCCAAGCATGCGGTCGAGGCGCTGTGCGCGTCCATGCGTGAGGAGCTGAAGCCTTACGGGATACAAGTCGCGACCGTGAATCCTGGCGCCTACCGGACGGGTTTCAACGACACCGGCATGGAAAGCATGGACCAATGGTGGGAAGACGGAAAGCAAGCGATGCGGCCACGCATGAAGCGTCCGCTGAATAACCAACATGACCCGCAGGAAATGATTGATGCCATGATCGATGTCATCACCGCCGCGTCGCATCGCTACCGAACCATCAAGCCTGATTCCGCCGCTGAGATGGTGCGCCGGGAGCAGCGTGATGAATGGGATGTGATCGTCTAGTGTGCTGCATGCTGTCAGGAAGAGTCACGAATGACGCAATCATCTCCGGTCGCTGCTGCGCAACTGCCCCAATGGCGGCCAGCCTTGATCCTGACAAAGCTGGCGCCACCGCGAACGCGCCACTATATCCATCGTGAACGCTCCATTGGGCTATTGCGGCCTGGCATGGAGCGCAAGCTGACGGTCCTGGTAGCCCCCGCCGGCTTCGGCAAGACGTCGCTGTTGAGTGAATGGAAGAAGGTCTTGGCGCAGGAAGGCTGCGCCGTTGGCTGGCTCAGCATCGACCGCGATGATGATGACCTCTTCCAGTTCGGCGCTTATCTGCTCGCCGCGGCAAGGGAAGCTTGCACGCAGGCCGGCGAGCCGATCCCTTGCGGCCTGAAGCCCGACCCGCTAGCGCCGGCGGACACGATGTTTGCGGAACTTCTCAATGCGGTCTTGGCCCTGCCGCGCCAAATGGTGTTGGTGCTGGATGATTTTGACCGGCTGGCATCGCCAGCCATTCACGAGGCGGTGTTCAGGCTGCTCCGATATGCGCCGGAGAACCTGCATCTGCTCGTCGCGGGGCGGGGCGAGCCGGGCTTTCCGCTGAGTTACTTCGAGGCCCGGGGCCAATTGCTGAAGCTGGATGCGGAGGCCCTGCGCTTTGACAGCGCCGAGGCGCAGGCGTTTTTTTCTGCCGTTTCCGGCCATGCCCTGAGCGCTGCCCAGATCGAGGTGCTGCTGCGAGCGACAGAAGGCTGGGCGGCTGGCTTGCAATTAGCGACGTTTGCATTAAGCGCAACCGACAAGCCTGACGTCTTTGCTGAGCGCTTGCCATTCGCCCGGCGCAGCGTTGAAGCGTATCTGAACGAGAACGTATTTGTTCACGTCCCCGAGCCGCTACAGACTTTTCTCCTACAGACCTCGGTGCTGGACCGGATGTCGGTGCCCTTGTGCGATGCAGTGACAGGCTCCAGCGAGTCGCATGCCACTTTCGAGTGGCTGATGGCTCGGAATTTGTTCGTCAGACCCTTGGACGCCGAGGGCCAGTGGTATCGCTATCACGCGCTGTTTGCCGAATATCTGAGAAAACGCCTGGTGAGGGAGCGTCCCCACGAAGTTGCCGAATTGCATCGCCGGGCCAGTGAATGGTTTGCGGCGCAATCGCTGTGGCAGGAAGCGGTCCGGCATGCCTTGGCCGCGGGGGATGTCGATCGCGCCGCCGGCTGGGTCGAGCAATGCGCGATGACCCTGGTCGAGGCCAGCGACGTGCGGACGGTGCTGAGCTGGGTTGCCAAGCTGCCCCCCGAGGCGGTGCATGGCCGGCTGCGCCTGCGCCTGGCGCAGGCTTGGGCGCTCGCGTTGACGATGCAGACAGTGGCGGCCAAAGCGGTGTTGCAGGCGGTCGAGGATGACATTGGCCACGGGCGGCTGCCCTTGACCGAGGTAGTGCGCGTCGAGTTGCAGGCGGTCACGGCGCTAATCGCGGGTCTGTCCGATGAAAGCGAACTTTCATTGGAAATGGGCCGCAAGGTGCTTGCGCTCGGCCCCGACACCGGCTCATGGGAGGAGGGCATCGGGCTGACCACACAGATCTTCGGGCTCAGCTATGCAGCGGGATTTGACGAGGTCGAACGCCTGCGGCGCACGCTCACCCTCAATACCGGCGCTGATACGCCGATCTACGCCAAGGTGTACCGGCAAAGCATGGTTGGGCTCAGCTTGTTCGTGGAAGGCAGGCTGGGCGAGGCCGTTCAGACCCTGGAGGATGTGCTGCGCGAATCCAACGCGCGCGCCGGCCGGCAGTCTGCCGCATCGGTGCTCCCGGTCGGATATCTGGCCGCAATCCACTATGAATGGAATGACCTCGACAGGGTCGCGGAACTGCTGGACGAGCGGCTCGAGATGGCGCTGCAATCTTGCTCGCTGGGACCCCTGATCGGCTTCTGCGTGACGCTGGCCCGTCTGCGGCTGCTGGCGGGGAAGCAGGATGAAGCCTATCGGATCGTGGAAGACGCGGAAGCCGTAGCCAGAAGCCGCCAATGGCTGCGCATGCAGGTCGCGTGCAAGGCCGAGGCGATCCGGATCAGTATTGGTGCCGGAGATATCGGCCGTGCCGCGCGCATCGGGCACGACCTGGATGGGCTGGTCGGGCAGAAACCGGCGACCTTGCGTGGCAGCTACCTGGAAACCTGGCAACGCTTCCAGGTGGCGCATTGCCGGCTGCTAGTGGGGCGCGGCCGACCCGCGCTAGCTGTTCCCATCCTGCAGGGGGTGCAGGCTGAGGTCCGTGCGGCGGGCATGCAGTACCTGTCCGCCCAGATTTCAGTGATGCTGGCGGTCGCCCTGCACAGTGCGGGGCAGCGTGCGGAGGCTGTGCAGGCCATGCGCGCCGCGCTCACCTATGGCCAGGCGAACGGTCTGCAGCGGGTGTTTCTCGATGCCGGCCCTGCGGCCCGGGAAATCCTTGACGCGCTGTGTCTGCAGCAAGACCGCCTGGCCGAGGTTGAACCTTGGTATGTGAGGAGGCTATGCGCCGGGTTCGATGCGCCGGCAAGCGAGCCAGACGCCGCGGATGACCAGGCGGAGCCGGTGGCCGCCAGCAGGCTAAGCGCCCGTGAAGTGGAAATTCTCGACTACGTGGCACGAGGACTTTCCAACAAGGAGATTGCCCGGGCCATTCGTGTCGCCCCGGAAACCGTGAAATGGCATCTGAAGAATATTTTTGAGAAGCTGAAAGTGAACTCCCGCATCCAGGCGGTCCGCAGTGGCCTGGGCCGGGACCTGCCACGGGTCGCGGAGCGTCCCGTGGCGCGAAGCTAGGTTCCCGCGGGCGCTATCCGATCGCGAACCCATCAACACGCCCCATGTTGTTCCTGACCACCGGGGCGCTGTCCGACTATGTCGCCGGCGTCCAGTCATTCTCACCGCGATGGCGCTGCGATCCTACCGTTCCTTATCGCTAATGGTGTCGCCACGCTGATGCTCGCACGCATCATCCGGGGCGTTTCCACCGGCGTGGCCTCAAGCGTGCTCGGCGCCGGGCTGCTCGACCTGGACACCGTTCGCTGCGTGATGATCAACGGGCTGGCGCCGGGGCTGTGTCTCGCAATGGGCGCGCTGGTCAGCGGCGTGCTGGTCCAGTATCTGCCTTTCCCTCTACGCTCGGCGCATTTCTGTTGCTGCTCGCGATGCGCTGCTGCAAGGTATCCTGGCACTGCGCTTGCCGCAGACCATTGCACGCCGCGTCGGCGCTCTAGGTTCTCTGCGTCCGACTATCCGTGTCCCTTCGCAGGCGAGGTCCGCGCTGATCCTCTCGTCGCCGATCAAAGTCGCGGTCTACTCGATGAATGGTTTCTGTCTTTCCCTAGGGTCCGACCCTCGCCCGCGATGTCACGGCTGGGCAGGCACCGTTGACGGGTAACCCACTGGTTTGGCGGTGCGCTGATCCTGTTGTCGATGGTAGCGACCGTCGCCACTGTGTTCCGCCGTCCACCTTCATCGCAGCGTTAACGGGCACCTCGGTTTGGAATGCGTGCAAATGGGGCAGGCATACCGAAACGGCCGGGGCGCACGGCATCGCTCGCACCCCTGTACTTGCCGCCCTGTGCCGTTACTGGCCCATCGTGAGCACGATCTTGCCGATATGGGTGCCGGAGTCCATCAGTTCATGGGCTGCCCGCGCCTGTTCCAGTGCGAATGTCTGGTAGATGAGCGGCTTGACCGCGCCAGATGCCATCAGCGGCCAGACCTGCGCCTCGAGCTCGCGGATGATCTCGGCCTTTTCTTCAGGCGTGCGCGAGCGCAGGGTCGAGCCCATGTGGGTGAGGCGCTTGGTCAACATCGGGAACAAGTCGACTTCCTTGGCGACGCCCTTGATGACACCGATCTGCACGATGCGCCCGTTAATGCCCGCGGCAGCGTAGTTGCGCGGGACATAATCGCCGGCGATGATATCGACAATGACATCGGCACCTTTGCCTTCGGTGACGCGCATGACGGCCTCGACAAAATCCTCTTCCAGGTAATTGACCGCGTAATCGGCGCCAAGTGCGAGGCTGGCGTCGCGTTGCGCGTCCGAGGCCACGGTGGTGATGATCTTGGCCGCGCCAAAGGCCTTGCTGAGCATGGTGGCTGTGGTGCCGATCCCAGACGCGCCGCCATGGATCAGGATGGTGTCCCCCTTGGTGAACTTGCCCCGCTGGAACAGATTGAGCCAGACGGTCATAAAGGTTTCTGGCATCGCGGCAGCTTCCACCAACCGCAGACCATCGGGCAGGTGCAAGGTATTGTGCTCGCTGGCGACACTGTACTCGGCGTATCCACCCCCCGGAATCAGGGCGCAGACGAGGTCGCCGACTCTGAATCCGGTGACGCCCTGGCCGAGGGCCGCGACTTCGCCCGCGACCTCGAGTCCGGGGATGTCGGAGGCGCCGGGAGGCGGATCGTACAGCCCCTTGCGCTGGAATACGTCGGGACCATTGACGCCTGCCGCATGGTGGCGGATCAGCAGCTCGCCCGGGCCGGGCGCGGGCACTGGCCGCCGTGTGGGCACCAGCACTTCCGGGCCGCCGGGATGCTTGATTTCGATGGCCGTCATCGTATCGGGGATGTTATGCGAAGGCGAAGGCATGAAATTTCCTGATTAACTCGTGGAGCGCGGCGCAGATCTCCGTCGTGGGAATTGCTGTCGCGGTTGAGGCAGTATAGGTTTCTGCGATTCAATGATGTGATGCAGGGTTTCATGGCTGACATGCAGAATCGCATCGGACTATTTGTGCGGTTGAGAGGGGATATGAACTGGGACGATGCCCGGGTTTTTCTCGCGCTGTATCGGGATGGCACGCTGCGCGCCGCGGCGAGATCGCTTGGCGTGGACCAGGCCACAGTAGGGCGGCGCCTTACGGCATTGGAAAGCGTGGTTGGGGCAACCCTGTTCCTACGCACGTCAAGCGGCTATGTGCTGACCATGGCGGGCGAGAGCGTGCTCGATGCGGCGGAGCGCATGGAGCAGTCTGCCAATGACTTCCAGCGGTTGACGCAGGGACTCGACGACCGGCTCGCGGGCGAAGTGAGGATCACCACAACCGATTCGCTGGCGATGGATTTTCTGATGCCAGCGCTTGAGGCGCTACACGTAAAGTACCCTGAGGTCGTATGGCAGATTGATGCATCGACCCGGATGCTGAACCTGGCAAAACGGGAAACGGATATCGCGATCCGCACGGCCAGGCCGGACAACCCCGACCTGATCGCACGCCGTCTGGCCCAATGGCCGATGGGGCTGTTCGCCTCACCAGGCTACCTTCGCGTGCATGGAGAGCCCCAGGCCGGTACGGCCTTTTCCGGCCATGACCTGGTGGTGTACCAGCCTTATGTGCTTGGGTCGAGGGAGCCAATGTTGGTGGGCGAACCCATTTCCGGCGGGCGTATCGTGGCGGCCGTCAATTCCAGCCTGATGTTGCGCAGTGCCATCAAGGCGGGGTTGGGTGTGGGCGAGATTCCTGTCTACATGGGCAAGGCCGACGACCTGGTCAGGCTCTGGCCTGAGCGTTGCCGCGACGTGCCCTATGAGGTGTGGCTGGTGACCCATAAGGACTTGCGCCACACCGCGCGGATACGCGCTGCGATCGAGGAGATCGCGCATGCCTTCGAACGCCTTCGGTAGGAGGAAGGAGACAGCCAGGCCATTCCCGGCTGCCGGCGTTGGCGCAGCCCCCCGTTCGGGGAGGGGCATTGACAGGGCTCGGCGAAGCGAGATGATGATGACTGCACGGGCGTGGCGGACCTATCGGGCGCCATGCCGGCCTGCCCCATGATCCATTTCCAGGGAGATCTGTGATGAGCCAAATCGAGATCGTCAAGGCGTTCTTCGCGCGCTACCGTGAGCATGACATAAACGGCATGCTCGCCATGTTTTCGCAAGATGCGCGTATCGATTATGTCCCCATGAGGCTCGAGGGGCCGGCCGGCGATGCCGGCAGGACAATCTGGCGCGCCCTGATGGATGGTTTCCCGGATTTGAGCAACCAGGTCACTGCGGTCTATGGTGACGATGACCAGCGCACCGCAATTGCCGAGGTCACCATCACGGGCACGCAGGCTCGGGACGTGCTAGGGATCGCAAGCCGAGGCCAGTCCTTCTCGCTGCCGCACGTCTTTATCGTTCGTATGGACACGGATGGCAGGATCGAATTCATGCGCGCTTACTGGGACAACGCGGCGTTCTATGCCGCGCTGACGCCTGCAGCGACCTAGCACGGAGCTACCGCAGCGGGTTGCACGTCTGTGTGGCGCGCTACCCGCGCCGGGTCATGCGCCAGGGGTCAGTGGCTGGATGGTGCCGCCGCCCCATGGCCGGTCTGTGCGCGGACCAGTTGCGCGTCGAAGGCCTGGCGCTCTGCCTCGGCCCTGGCGCTCCGGTCGAAGCGCGAGCACAGGTATGTGACCAGGAACGCGAGCGGGACTGTGAACAGCGCCGGGTGGTCGTACGGAAAGATGGCTGAGGGGTGCCCCAGCACGTTCTTCCAGACGGCAGGGGAAAGTACCACCAGCGCGACCGACGACGCCAGGCCCGACGCCACGCCCCAGACCGCGCCGCGGCTGGTCAGGCCGCGCCAGTACATCGACAGCACCAACACCGGGAAATTCGCCGAGGCCGCTACATTGAAAGCCAGCGCGACCAGGAACGCCAGGTTCTGCCCTTTGAAGGCAATCCCCAGCAGCACCGCAACGATGCCGATGGCCAGCGTGGCTTTTTTGGTGACGGCGATCTCGGCTGCCTCGGTGGTAGTGCCGCGCCGTAGGACACCGGCGTAGATGTCGTGCGAGATCGCCGAAGCACCGGCCAGCGTCAGGCCCGACACCACGGCGAGAATCGTGGCAAAGGCGACGGCCGCCAGGAACCCGAGGAACAGGTTGCCGCCGGTCGCGCTGGCCAGGTGCATCGCGACCATGTTGCCACCGCCGAGCAGCTTTCCGCCGACATGGCCGCCTTCAAAATAGCGTGGATCGGTACCGACGATCACGATGGCCGCAAGTCCGATGGCAAACATGGCGAGGAACATGTAACCGATGCAGGTGCTGGCTACCAGCACGCTCTTGCGTGCTTCGCACGCATTCGGCACCGTAAAGAAGCGCATCAGGATATGCGGGAGTCCCGACAGCCCGAGCACGGTGGCCACACACAGCGAGAGCGCCGAGACCGGATCGGCGAACAGCGTGCCCGGCGCGAGCAGGGCGGGGCCGCTGCGGTGCACCGCGATTGCCCTGGCAGCCAGCGCTTCAAGGCTGAAGCCGAAATGCCCCAGCGCCAGGAGCATCAGCAACGAGCCGCCGAACAGCAGCAGCACTGCCTTGACGATCTGCACCCATGTCGTCGCGATCATGCCGCCAACAGTCACATAGATCATCATCAGCACGCCGACCCCGATGACGGCATAGACATAGTCGATGCCGAACAACAACTGCACCAACTCGCCGGCGCCGACCATTTGCACGATCAGGTAGAGCAGCACCACCACCAAGCTACTGGCCGCTGCAATGCAGCGCGTGCTGACGGGATCGAGCCGGTCCGAAATAATGTCGACGAAGGTGAATTTGCCGAGATTACGCAGTCGTTCGGCCATCAGGAACAGCATGACCGGCCAGCCGATGAAGAACCCGACGATATACAGCAGGCCGTCAAAGCCGCGCGCATAGACCAGGCTGACCACGCCGAGCAGCGTGGCCGCCGACATGTAGTCGCCCGCCACGGCCAGGCCGTTCTGCATGCCGGTGATGCCGCCGCCTGCGGTAAAGAAGTCATTGGCGGTCCGGGTGCGCGAGGAGGCCCGGTACGTGATGCCCAGCGTCAGCGCGACGAAGAGCAGGAACATGGAAATGGCCTGGAGATTCATTGTCCGGCCTCCGACAGGATCTGCTGCACCATCGCTTCCAGCTCGCCGTTGGCCCGGCGCACGTAGAACCACGTCGCCCCCCACCCCAGCAGCATGATTCCAATGGCAAGGACGATGCCAAGGTTGAACAATGTTTCCGGATGAAGCCGCTCGGCCAGGCGCTGGGGCTGCATTGCAACCGCGAGCATCAGCGCGAGAAAGGGGGCGAGGACCAGGGCCAGCAAGGCCCGCGAGAGGCGAGCGCGTCGGCGGACCAGTTCGCCGAACCTGGGATGGCGCCTGATGCGCTCTGTTGTGGTGAAAGCTTGCATTGCTTTGTCTCCTGAAGCGGGTTTTCTAGTGAGAACGCACTTGCCACGCCGGCATTGGCTACCGGCTCATGGGTGGGTGCCGGAATTGGG